>DATFOL010000123.1:0-10256 GCA_035265545.1 Gemmatimonadaceae bacterium
GCTCGCGCTGCGCCACCGCTTGCCCAACGATGAAGCACATCAGGATGGCGATCCCGAACCCCGTCAGCTGGATGGGCCCGAGCGAGACGGCGAACGGGTGGTGGACGATGGGATGCGGCAGCGTCATGCGCTCACCAGGCCGGGAAGGGGGAGACTGGCGAAGGCGTTGAGGTCGAGCGGAGCGCGCACGCCGCGCTCGAGATGGAACAGACCGGCGCGCGCGATCATCGCCGCGTTGTCCGTCGCGATCCGCGCGCTCGGCGCGAAGACCTCAGCGTGGTGCCGCTTCATTCGCGCCCGCATCGCCGCCACCAGCGAGCGATTCCCCGCGACGCCGCCTCCGAGCACGACGCGAGTGCGTCCGCGCTGCGCGACCGCACGCGCCGTCTTCTCCACCAGCGTCTCGATGATCGCGTCGTGGAACGCGCGCGCGATGTGGGGATGGTCGTCCGGCGTCCCGCCGCGCACCGCGTTGAGTACCGCCGTCTTGAGGCCGCTGAACGAGAGGTCGTAATACTCCGCCTCGCCGGGCTGCTGGTCTCGTCGCAGCATCGGACGTGCGAAGCGGAAGCGCGACGGATCACCGGTGGCGGCGAGTCGCTCCACGTGCGGTCCACCGGGATACGGGAGCCCGAGCAGCTTCGCGACCTTGTCGAACGCTTCGCCGGCGGCGTCGTCGCGAGTGCGGCCGAGCAGCTCGTATCGTCCCCACTCGGGCACGTCCACGATCATCGTGTGCCCGCCCGAGACGAGCAGCGCGGTGAACGGTGGTACGGCATCGCGATGCTCGAGCGCCGTGCCGAACAGGTGCCCCTCCATGTGGTGCACGCCGAGCACCGGCAGGTCCGCGGCGTACGCGAGCGCCTTGCCGTAGCTCATGCCGACGAGCAGCGCGCCGACGAGACCCGGCGCGTGGGTGACGGCGATCGCGTCGATCGTCTCGAGCGTCGCGCCCGCGTCGTCGAGCGCCCGCGTGACCACCGGGACGATCGCCGTCAGATGCTGGCGCGACGCGATCTCGGGGACGACGCCGCCGAACACGCGATGCACGTCCTGCGACAGAATGACGAGCGAGCGCATCGCGACCTCGTCACCCGCGCCCTCGATCACCGCGGCGGAGGTCTCGTCGCACGACGTCTCGATTCCAAGGATCCGGGTCATGCGGGGCGGACGCTCATGGACGCGCCACGACGACGGAATCGGACTGGGGGATCGGCGCGGACGCGGTGACGCCGCGCAACTGCACCTTGACCTGCGCCGGCTGCACCTGCACGCCGATCCCCGTCGTATCGAGGTCGGCGACGTGCGGCATCGTGTCGCGCTGCGCGATCGAGAGCGGGAAGGGCCGGATCCCGCGCAGCCGGCGCACCACTCGGCGCGGGCCGGTCACGCGCACCGCCTGCGGCTCGAACACCACTTCGCCGCTGGGCAGCACCCCGCTGTCCGATCGCACGACGATGCGTCCGTCGTTGACGATCGGCACGCGACGCGTGGCGCGCGTCTCGAAGCGGAGCGTCACCGTCCTCGGCTGCACGTCGAGCACGCGCACCGCGTCGACGAGCTCCGTCGGCAGGTGCACGTCGGCCGGCGTGACGTCGAGCACGAGCGTGTCGGGCACGTCGCCACCGACGCTCCGGCGCACCACGGGCGGGTTGGCGGCGAGCTTCACGAGATCGGCTGCGCGACCGGCGACGAGCGCGCGCACCTCGGTGGTGCCGTCGAGCAGCACGAGCGAGCTGTCGAGCGACGGGGCAACGCGCACACGGACGTAGCCCTCCGTGGGCCGCCGAGCGGAGACGACGAGCCAGAGCAGCAGAGCGAGGAGCAGTGCGATCGCCTTGAGGCCGAGCCGCTCGGTGAGAGCCCCGCGGAGCCGGCGAGACCAGTCGATACGGGGCGCGGGCAGTGGAGGCATGCTCACGCGATCATCGCGTCCGCTTCGCGCGCTCGTCCAGGATCACGGAGTCGCGTGCATCGCTCCCGGGTGACACACCCGCCGGGGCCGTCGTCGAGTCGGAGATGCCGAGCAGCTCACGCACGAGCGCGCGACTGCTTTCGGAGCTCCAGTCCGTGGCGCCGATGACCTTCCGCCTGATCGTGCCGTCGCGGGCGATGACGAACGTCTCCGGATAGCCCGTGACCTGGTAGTTGCGTGACGTCACCTTCGCCGGGTCGTGGAGCACCTCGAAGGTGAGTCCGTACTCCTTCACGAAGTCAAGGATGCGCCGCTCGGAGCCAGGATCGTCGATGCTCACCGCGACGACCGCGAGTCCGTAGGGGCCGAACTCGCGATGCAGCTTCTCGATGCTCGGCATCTCCACGCGGCACGGCTCGCACCACGTCGCCCATACGTTCAGCAGCACGACCTTGTCCGAGTAGTCGGCGAGGGTCTTCACGCGGCGGCTGCCGTCGAGCGTGACGCCCTCGATCGGCGGTGCCTTCGAGGCGACCGCCACCGGGAACAGCTCGTCACCGAGAAAGTGCACGCCCGCGCCGAGCACGCCGGCGAGGAGCAGCACGATGACGGCGACGATTCCCCACTGCTGACGGTGCGTCATGACCGCGCCCTCATGCTTCGTGCCCACAGCGCGCGCGCAGCGCCGCGACCTCGCCCGGGGGATCGCCGGCCGAGAAGATTGCGTGTCCGGCGACGAAGGTGTCGGCGCCAGCACGCCATACGGCGCCGATCGTGTCGCGGTTGATCCCGCCGTCCACCTCGAGCGTCGCGCGCGAGCCCGACGCATCCAGCAGCCGACGCGCGCGCGCGACCTTGTCGAGCGTGGCGTCGATGAACCGCTGCGCGCTGAATCCCGGATTCACCGACATCACGAGCAGCACGTCGATGTCGGCGAGCACTTCTTCCACCGCGGAGAGCGGCGTCGAAGGATTGACCGCGACACCGGCCGCGCACCCGAGCTCACGGATGCGCACGAGCTGACGCTGCAGATGTGGCGCGACCTCGGCGTGGACCGTGAGGCCCGTGGCGCCCGCGGCGGCGAAGTCGTCGAAGTAGCGTTCCGGCTCGACGACCATGAGATGCACATCGAGCGGAAGCGCGGTGCGGCGCCGGAGCGTGTCGATCACCTTCGCGCCGAAGGTGAGGTTGGGGACGAAGCGTCCGTCCATCACGTCGACGTGGATCCAGTCGGCGCCGGCACCCTCGAGCATCGCCACCTCGTCGCCGAGTCGGGCGAAATCGGCGCTCAGGATGGACGGCGCGATGCGGACGTCGCTCATGGTTGCTGGACGGGTGGCGGCACCGGCTGCGGCGCCGGCTCCTGGGGTGGCTCGACGGGCGCGGGCGACGGTTCGGCGACGACGCGCAGCGTGACCGTCATGCCGGGAGCCAACGTGGCACCGCTCACGGGCGATTGCGAGATGACGGTGCCCGGTGTGCCGGGCCCCGTCGGGTCGCGGAGCACCGACACGTTGCGGACTCCGAGCTGGGTGAGCACCTGGCGCGCCGCGCCGACGTCGCGCCCCATGAGGTCGGGCATGGATGGCGCGGGCGCGCCGCTGCTGAGCACGAGAGACACCGTGGAAGGGACGCTCACCACGGTGCCGCCCGCGGGACGCGTGCCGATCACCGCGCCCGGCGGTGCGTTGCTCTCCGCCTGCGCCACCTCGCCCACCTCGAACCCCTCCTTCTCGAGCAGCACCTGCGCCTCGACGCGACTCATCCCGTTCACGATCGGTACCGTGACCATGCGCTGCCCACCGCTGATGACGAGCGTGACCGAGGCGCCGATCCCTTCGCGCGCGCCCGGAGGCGGCGACTGCTCGAGGACCGTCATCTTCGGCGCGGTGTTGTTGTAGCGCTGCTCTCCCTGCTCGACCTTGAACCCGGCCTGCGCGAGACGCTGCGCCGCCTCGTCGAAGCCCAGCCCCGTCACGTTCGGCACCTTCACGTCGCGCGGGATGACGCCGGCGGGGAAGATGACGAAGGCGGCGATCAGATAAGCGAGCGAGAATCCCGCCACGATCGCGACGAGATAGACGAGCGACCCGCGGAAGCGCGTGCGCCAGTTCATGCCGTGGCGGAATCCGCCCGGCGCAGCCTCGCCGCGAATGCGCCGTCGGCGCCGTGACGCTGCGGCAGCACGCGCAGCCGTCCCGCATCGAGCACCGCCGCCGGCACCACACCTTCGGGCGGCGGCTCGAGTCGCCAGCCGGGATTGTCCGACAAGAAGCTCTCGACCTGTGCGTCGTTCTCCTCGGTCTCGAGCGAGCAGGTGCTGTACACCAGGAGCCCGCCCGGTCGCACGGCCGTGGCCGCGGCGCGGAGGATCGAGCGCTGTACCGCGGGCAGCACGGCGAGGTCGCTCACGCGCAGGCGCCAGCGCGCGTCGGGATGGCGACGGAACGTGCCGGTGCCGGTGCACGGGACATCGATCAAAATCGCGTCCATCCCGTGAACGGCAGGAAACCGTGCATCGCCGACGAACGGAACAATGTTGGAGGCGTCGAGCCGGCGCACGTTGTCGCGCACGCGCTGAAGCCGGGCGAACGACGCATCACCGGCGAACACGACGCTCGCCGACCGCGCGAGCTCGAGCGTCTTGCCGCCGGGCGCCGCGCAGAGATCAGCGACCTGTGCGCCCGTGGGGATCGACGCGTAGCGCGTGACGAGCGTCGACGCGGGATCCTGCAGGTGGAAGAGCCCCTGCTTGAATGCGCCGAGCTCCGTCATGGCGCCGACGCCACCGGTCAGCACGAGGCTGTCCGGCACGAGCGGCGCTTCGGCGACCGTCACTCCCGCGCCTTCGAGCATCGCCTCGAGCTGCTCGCGCACGACGTGATATGGTCGCGCGACCAGCGGTGCCTCGCGATTGTTCGCCTCGAGCAGCTGCCGCGTCTCGTCGGCGCCCCAGCGGGCAATCCAGCGCGCCACGAGCCAGCGCGGATGCGAGTGCTCGAGCGCCAGCGCTTCCACCGGATCCTCCGGCGGAGCCACGACCAGCCGCTCGCGCTCGCGATCCAACCGGCGAAGCACCGCATTGGCCAGCTTGCTCGCGCCGATGCCATGTCGACGCTTGGTGAGCTCCACGGTCTGCCCGATCGCGGCGTAGGCGGGCACGCTCCCCATCGAGAGCAGCTGGTACGCGCCGAGTCGCAGCAGGTCGATGAGATCGGGATCGAGCTTCGCCAGGCCGCCGCGCACACGGTCGTCGAGCAGCGCATCGAGCCAGCTCCGCCGGCGCAGCATCCCGAACACGAGCTCGCGCGTCCATCGCCGATCGCGCGGATCGAGTCGTGTCGTGCGCCGGTCGAACGCGCTGTCCAGCAGCTCGCCGCCGCGCAGATCGGTAAGCACCTCGGCCGCTGCGCCGCGTGCCTCCGTTACGGCGCCACGCACCGCCATCGCGGGGCGCCCGGACTCGCTCACCGGTCGAGCATCCCCGTGGTGGGAGACGACGGCACGGCGATCTCGCGCCGCGGCATCCGGCCCGCGAGGTAAGCCAATCTGCCGGCATCCACGGCAAGCCGCATCGCCGTGGCCATCCGCACCGGATCGGTGGCCGCGGCGATGCCGGTGTTCATCAGCACGCCGTCGACGCCCTGTTCCATCACGATCGCCGCGTCCGACGCGGTGCCCACCCCCGCGTCGACGATCACCGGCACGCTCAGCCGGTGCTTGATCGTGCGGATGGCGAACTCGTTGAGCATGCCGAGCCCCGAGCCGATCGGCGACGCGAGCGGCATCACGCACACTGCACCGGCGTCTTCGAGGCGCAGCGCGCTGATCAGATCGTCGTTCGTGTACGCCATCACCCTGAAGCCCTCGGCGGCCAGCACCCGCGTCGCCTCGATCGTCGCGGCCGTATCGGGGAGCAGCGTCTGCTGGTCGCCGATCACCTCGAGCTTCACCCACTCGTTGAACCCGGCCGCGCGCGCGAGTCGCGCGTAGCGGATCGTGTCGTCGGCGGTGAAGCAGCCGGCGGTGTTCGCGAGCAGCATGAACCGCTGCGGATCGAGGTGATGGAGGATCCCCTCGTCCTTGGTGCGGTCGAGGTCGACGCGGCGCACCGCGACGGTCACCACCTCCGCACCCGACGCCTCGATCGCCGCACGCATCTGGGCGTTGGAGGCGTACTTTCCCGTGCCGACCATGAGGCGCGAGCGAAACTCACGTCCCCCGATGACGAAGGGCGTATCGAGCGTCTCGAGGGCGACGGGTGACGCGGTCACCTCAGCCTCCCCCGACGAAGTGCACGATCTCCAGCACGTCGCCGTTCATGAGGATGAGCGATGCGTACGCGCCGCGATCGCGCAGGATCGTGCGGTTGTGCTCGATCACGACCATGCGCGGATCGAGCTTGAGCGAGGCAAGGAAATCGGCGAGCGAGATGCCCGGCGCGACCGTGCGCGGGTCCCCGTTGACCGTCAATGCGATGGTGGACGGCTCATGCACCAGCGGCGTCGTCATACGCCGAAAGATAGTCGTTCGCTGCCCGTTCGGCATTCGGCGCATCCCAGATCCCCCGGATCACGGCGAGCCCGTATGCGCCCGCCGCGCGCAGCACTCGGCAGTGCTCGGGTCGCACGCCGCCGATGGCGACGACGGGGATCTGCACCGCGGACGTCAGCGCGCGGAGAAACGTGGTCCCGCGACCCTCGTCGCCGGGATGCGTCGCCGTGGCGAACACGTGACCGGCCACGAGCCACGTCGCGCCCTCGCGCTCTGCGACGAGCGCCTCCTCGAGCGAGTGGACGCTCGCGCCAAGCGCGAGCCCCGGCGCGGCGAGTCGCGCGTCAGCGACGCGAAGCGAGCGACTCGTGAGCTGCGCCCCGCGCGCACGCGCGCCGAGCGCGAGGTCCACGCGGTCGTTGACGACGAGCCAGGCGCCCGTGATCGCCTGCGCCGCTTCGAGCCCGCCCGCCAGTGTCTGGAGCCGCGCCACAGGGAGCCGCCCCGCTCGAAGGTGCAGCGCGCCCCGCGGGCCGAGCGCGGCCATCACTGCGCACGCAACGTCGATGAAGTCGTCGCGCGAGACGATCTCATCGCTGGTGACGGCGTGGACGACCGGAAGAGCGGCGACGGCGGGGGCCGGCAGCGTGTTGACGGTTGGCTCGAGCACCCTCCCCCTACGGGGAAGCGGGCGCGGCGGTGTCGAACCGGTCGCCGACGGCGATTCCGCGCCCGTTCGCCCACTCGGCGGGGCTCAGCCGGCGCTTTCCGGCGGGCTGCACGACCGCGACCCGGACCGCGCCGCCCCCGCACGCGACGAGCATCCCCACCTCCGGGTCCACGGCCAGCACCTCGCCGGGCTCGTGCGAGGTGCCGCGGGGCGCCACCCGGGCGCCGAACAGCTTCACCTCCGTGCCGCGCAGCCGCGCCCATGCGCCCGGCTTCGGGTCGTAGGCGCGGATGTGCCGCCCCACGTCGTGTGCGCTTGCCGTCCAGTCCACGAGGGCGGTCTCACGCGTGAGCTTGGTCGCGTAGGTGGCCAGCGCATCGTCCTGTGGCTCCGGCTTCGCCAGCCCGAGCTCGATCAGGGCGAGCGCTTCGATCAACGCGCCGGCTCCCAGCTCGCTCAGCCGCAGGGCGAGCTCGCCGGCGGTTTCATCTTCCAGGATCGAGGTGCGCGCCCGATGCACGATCGGCCCCGCATCGAGTGCGGGCACCATCTGCATGATCGTCACGCCGGTCTCACTCAGCCCGTCGCGAATCGCCGCCTGGATCGGCGCGGCGCCGCGCAGCGCCGGCAGGAGCGACGCGTGGATGTTCAGCGTGCCGAGGCGCGGCAGGTCGATCACCGCCCTGGGGAGGATGTGTCCGTACGCGACGACCACGCTCACGTCGGGCGCGAGCGCGCGCAGCTGCGCCAGGAACTCCTCCCCCTTCGGCTTCTCGGGCTGCAGCAGCGGGATCCCCTCGGCGAGCGCCACCGCTTTCACGGGCGAGGCGCGCAGCTCGGACCGTGAGCGGCCGATCGGTTTGTCGGGCTGCGTGACGACGGCCACGACGTCGAATCCTTCGCCGAGCAGTGCGCGCAACGGTGCCGTCGCGAACTCCGGCGTGCCCCAGAACAGCACGCGCATCTAGAGCTCCTCTTCCGGATGCTCGTGCCGGTCCCGCTCTTCGGGTGTCTCGAGCGCCGTGCGACGGATGAAGCCCGGATACCTGTCCTGCTGGAGCTTCCACTTCGTCAGTGCGGCAGCGCGCTTCAACACGCTCAGATAGTCGAGGAACAGCTTGCCGTCGAGGTGATCGATCTCGTGCTGGAGGCAGCGCGCGAGCAGGTCCGTCGCCTGGACCTCGTACGTATTGCCGTCGAGATCCATCGCCCGCACGACGACGTCCTTCGGTCGCTCGACGTCGGCGTAGATGTCGGGGATGGAGAGACACCCTTCCTCGGCCTTCGCCTTGCCCGACGTCTCGAGGATCTCCGGGTTGATGACGACGAGCGGCTCACCTTCGATCTCGATCACGGCGAGGCGCTCGGTGCGCCCGACCTGCGGCGCGGCGAGCCCGATGCCGCGCGCGTGGTGCATCGTCTCGAACATGTCTGCGACGAGCTTGCGCAGCTCGTCGGTGATCTCCTGCACGGGCGTGGTGCTCTGCCGCAGGACCGGGTCGCCGAGGACGCGGATGTCGAGAATGCTCACGGGACGACGTTTACTCCTTGGTGACCACGGGCGCCGCCGAGCCGCCGATGATGCGCGCGATCTTGCCGCGCTCGACGACGAGGCGCGACTCGGCCGACTTGATGGTGACGTGATCCTCCAGCGGCCGCGCGGCGGCACCCTCGCCCGTGACGATCTCCTTGATGTGGATCACCTCGCCGACGATCCCGCCGAAGGTGACGACCTGATCGCCGCGCTTGATCGCGCGCAGCGCCGCCTCGTGCTTCCGCTTCTGCTGCGCCTGCGGGCGGATGAGGAAGAAGTAGAAGATCGCCAGGATCAGCGTCACCTGGATCAGGAACGGCGACATCGATCCGATGCCCCCGGCCTGCAGGACGAGGAGAGCGGGGAAGATTCCCGAGTGCATCATGCCGGAGCCGGTTCAGTGCGAGTGTGATAGCGCTGGAGCCATGCGCCGCTCCACGCGTCGAAGGTGCCGCCGAGGAGGGCGGCGCGCGCCTCCCGCATCAGCGACACGAGGAAATGTACATTGTGCAGAGAGAGGAGGCGCAGGCCGAGGATCTCGTCGGCCAGGAAGAGGTGCCGGACGTAGGCGCGCGAGAAACGCGAGCAGCACGCGCAGTCACAGTCGCCGTCGAGCGGCCGGCGGTCGGCCCGGAACTCGGCGCGCTTGATGTTCAGCCGGCCGTCGCGAGTGAACGCGGTGCCGTTGCGCCCCATTCGCGTGGGCGCGACGCAGTCGAACAGGTCGACGCCGCGGCGCACGCCTTCCACGAGATCCTCCGGGAACCCGACGCCCATGAGGTACCGCGGCCGGTCCTGTGGAAGCACCGCATGCACCTCTTCGAGGATGCGGTACATGTCGGGCTTCGCCTCGCCGACCGAGAGCCCGCCGATGCCGTAGCCCACCCAGTCGGCCATGTCGCGAATCGCGCCCGCGGCCTCGCGGCGTAGTCCAGCGTGGATCCCGCCTTGCACGATGGGGAAGAGCGCCTGGGGCTGCCGCCCCGGGATCGGATCGTCGATCACGAGGCGCTCGAACTCGGCGCGGCAGCGCGCGAGCCAGCGGAGGCTGCGCTCGCTCGCGTCGCGCGCGGCGTCGGCGTCGCTCTGGCCCGGAATGACGTGATCGAACTGCATGATCACGTCGGCGCCGAGGTTGCGCTCGATGCGCATCACGCTCTCGGGGGTGAAGTGGCGCCGCGAGCCGTCGATGTGGCTCTGGAACTCGACGCCGTCCTCGTTCACGGTGCGCAGCGTTGCGAGCGAGAACACCTGGAAGCCGCCCGAGTCGGTGAGGATCGGGCCGTCCCACTGCATGAACTCGTGCAGGCCGCCGAGCTCGCGCACCAGCTCGTCGCCCGGGCGAAGGTGCAGGTGATAGGCGTTGGCGAGGATCATCTGCGCATGCATCGCGCGCAGGTCGTCTGGGTCGAGTGCCTTGACCGTGGCGAGCGTACCCACCGCCATGAACGCCGGCGACTCGACGACACCGTGTGGCGTGGCGAAGCGGCCGGCGCGCGCCGCGCCAGCGGTCGTCTCGAGCTCGAAGTCGAAGCTCACGGGGTCTCGGTCATCGCTCAGACGATCGCCATCGCGTCGCCGTACGAGTAGAAGCGATAGCGCTGAGCGATCGCTTCGTGGTACGCGCGCATCGTGAGGTCGTA
>DATFOL010000124.1:0-15770 GCA_035265545.1 Gemmatimonadaceae bacterium
GGCATCATCGAGATGCTGATGCAGAGCCACGCCGGCGAAGTGGAGTTGCTGCCGGCCCTCCCCGCCGCGTGGCCGGAGGGTCGCGTGAGCGGTCTACGCGCGCGGGGCGGGTTCGAGGTCGATCTCGCCTGGCGCGCGGGACGGCTCGCCGAAGCCACGCTCGTCTCACGGCAGGGTGGTCCGGTGGTCGTTCGCTACGGTGAGGCGACGAGGCGCTACGAGACCTCGCGAGGGCAGCGGATCGTCGTCCGCTTCTGACCGCTGGCGCTCGGTCTGATCGTGTGATGGACCCGACCAAAGCGGAGGCCGCCAGCGAGGCGAAGGTCGCAAGCGCGCGCCCGCGAGCGAACGAAGGTCCCTCGTCGATCGATCGACGAGGGACCTTCGACTGCGTCGTCGGCTATCGCCGATCGGCGCGGATTACGAGCGGTGCCAAATACTGGTGGCGTCGCCGCCGCCTGCCGGGCCGTTACCCATGGTGAGGTCGCGGAGGTTCCCGAACCGCTGCACTGCGGGCTTCTCGTACATGACTCTCCTTTGGCCATCGGTGCGACGCGCACGATGCTCTATCCGGCGACTTCGGACTGGCAACGCACGCACGAACGAAGGGATCGAGTGCCAATCCCATGCCATACAATGACGACGCTGCGTGGTTCCTGGCAAGCGAGCGCGACGCGGCACGGGCCAATTTGTGACCTCGGTGGGGTCTCGATAGTTGGGTACAGAGACGCCTAGACAGAGCACCGGCCACTGACTTGCTTTCCAGCCGGGCGCACACCACCTCCGACGACGGGGGAGAATTCGCGGTCGGATGCGAGAGCTACTCGCCCGATCGGCAAGGAAAGCGCGACGAGGAGTCGGAATTGGATCGTAGAGAATCGCGGAGCACGGGATTCACGCGCCGGGAGTCCGAGCGCGAGACGGACGTTCGGGTTGCGGGTCTCGTTCCGCGCTTGACGTCACCATCGCGAAACAACGCCGCCCTCGTGGACATCTGGTTTGCGATCGAGCGCCACGAGCGCACCCAGGAGTGGGACCAGGCGTTCGCCAGTGTCGCGGAGGGGTGGACGCCGGATTCTCAGCACCCGAGCCACTTCGGACTGTTCTCGTATCCCTCCAGCACTGCCCTCATCGTCGCACGGCAAGTGAGTCCGAATCCGGTCGTGTGGCAACACGTCGAGGAAGAGGCGCGAGCCCTGGTGAGCCGCGTCAACCACGTGGTCGCCGAACGTCACGCGCCGTCCGTACTCGCCGGACATCCACTTCGCGAGCGTCACGCCAGCGTCGATTCGTCTGCATCGCGACGCTGGCTGCAGGAGGCGACGCAGGCGCTCCGAGGCTTGGTGCCGAAGCCGCAGATCCCCGTCTCGCAGAGCTCCTCGACCGTAATTCGGTAGCAGCCTGGCTCCGCCGCGTCTCGCCGGCGGACCTCATCTCACATCACTCGCGCAGCTCGATCTCGCGGGCGCTGCTCACGATGCTTCCGTCGGATCGGATCAAGCCGACCGTGATGCGGTACTTGCCACCCGGCTGGTTGGTCAGATCGAGGGAGATGGCGCGATTCAGCGCCTCGCCACGCGCGGCCGGACGGGCGTCGTTCCAGCGTAGACGAAGCGGATTGTCCGGCGCCGACAAGCGAAGCCGCTGACGGGCGCTGCGCACCCAGCTGCGATCGATGCGCTCCACCGTGACGCCCACGTCGAACGTCTCGCCGGACTCCGCGACACCGTACGTCTCCCAATAGATGCCGATCGGCCGCGATCGCGACATCGTGTCGCCCGGGATGGCGCGCTCGAGGGCCGCGTCGACCGACTCCGGCGCGCCGTCACCAGTGCGGAAGAGCAGCAGGTCGGAGAGCGCGAGACCTCCGGTGAGCTCGGGCGCTCGGAGCAGCACCCGCGCCCGCGCGAGGGTGCGCGTCGTCGTGTCGGCCATCTCGACTCCCGCCAGCACCGGCAGCTCCCCGAGCATCAACTGGGCGGTGCCCATCGGGCCCTTCGCCGGCACACTTCGGGTCGTACCGTCGGCCAGCGCGACCGCGAGCAACGCGGTCGCATCCGCACCCAGCGAGTCGTGGGCCGCAGCGTGCACGCTGACGACGAGCACCGAATCCCCGCGGCGGAAACGCGCCACCTGCATTCCGACCGGCGCGACTCGGCTCACCAGGCGAGGCGCGAACCGCGACTCGGCGCTGCGGATCTGCATGTCCCACCCGTCGTCGTTCGCCGTGGCTGTCGTATCGAGCAGTGGTTCGACCGGCGCGAAGTTGAAGCTCGGGACGGGGTCGTGTCCCACCACGCTCACATCGTGCGCGAGATGGAGCGGCTGCTCCACACGGCTCCAGCCAACGGGCCAACCGTAACGCAGGACGAGCTCCGCCGCATCACTCCCCCAGCTGCCGGGCTGTGGATTCACCGCGCGCTCGGCGAGGCGCGTCTGGACACGGCGGACGTAGAACTCGGTGCGCCACTCGTTCGCGTCCGTGCCGAGCTGGGGACGGCTCAGCAGCCAGTAGCGGTCCTCGACGCGACTCCGCTCCGCGCAGGGGAGCTTCTCGTAATACCGACGCGTGTTGGTCGGAAGCAGCACGGAGATGTCGCGCCAGGCGCAGCGATTCGTGTCGGGCATGGTAGCGACCGCGTCCACGAACGCGGACTCCGCGGCAGCGGATCTTCCCAGCACGTGGCTCGCGTAGCCGCTGAGGGCGCGGCACCACCAGGCGATAGCCGAACATGCGCGTGCAATGGAATCGGCGCCGATCGCATTCCTGCCATCGATGCGGTAGTGCACCCGCATGCCCGCAAGCCAGTCGTCGCCAGGATGCGCTTCACCGAGCGCGTCGAGTGTCGCGAGGAGCTCGGCGCGCCGACGCGTGATCGCTTCGGACTCGGGCGGCAGCTTCACGGGAAACTCGTCGTACCACCAGCAGAAGCGGCCGAGATGAACGTCGCAGCGCCCGGACGATCCGCCGCGCTCGGGAAGGCTGAAGCGGCGCGCCTGCTCGAACGAGGCCTGCGCCGATCGCGCACGCTTCAGGTCACGGATCGAGTCCGCCGAAACGGTGGCCCCGCCCTGGGAGGGCCGAGCGGGCAGCGCAGCGAATCCGAGCTGGAACGTGAGCGCGAGCAGCGCGACGTGCATCGTCGTGAGCCTCCGGACTGTCGAGCAACCCCCGATGTGGCGCGGCCGTCGTACAGCCGAGCGCGCCCTCTCACCAGAAGAAATAGAGCAGGGCCCCCAGCTCGAGAGTCGCCGCCACGACCCCGAAGACGAGCGCCGCGAGCAGATCGCGCCGGGTCTGCCGCTGATCCTCAACCGGAGTGGGCGACCGATCCATGCCTTATGCTAGCCACTTCGTGCCGCCGCGTCGAGCTTGCGTGGGTCCGCTCCGACGAGCGGTTCCGCTCGCTACCTGCCATTGCACCAACAGCCCACACGATGGCCGATCCGCGATGGACCCGAATCAAATGGGCCGTGTAGAGCAAAAACGTGACGCGACGACTTATGTTGTCGTCGAGTACACAGCGCGCGCGCGATGCCGCAGCGGCACGGCAGCGCCCGCTCTTCCTTCCCGCCCGCCGCACCCGATCTTATGCACAAGCTCCCCATGACCGTGCAACGCCTCATCCTGGCGTTCACGACTGGATTGTTCCTCGCCTGCGCCGCTCACGTGAGTGCTCAGGGCGACACGATCCCGTTCAGCTCCATCGAGCCATAGACCATAGTGTCCGAAATAAGATGGCGGTGCTACGCCTCGCGTAGCGCCGCCATCGGTGTTTCCCGGAACACGTCGCGCCCGGTGAGCAGGCCGATGCTCACCGCGACCGCGATCATCAGCAACGCGACGCCGAGCGCGGGGAGCACCGCCGGCCGGAAGGGCTGCTTGAACACGAAGTGCATGAGCCCCCACGCGCTGCCGACACTCAGCACGATTCCGACGACGCTGCCGAGCGCGCCGAGCAGCAGATACTCCGACAGCATGATGCGACCGACCTGACGGCGCGTCGCGCCCAGTACCTTGAGCAGCACACCTTCACGCAGCCGCTCGCGGCGCGTGGCGCTGACGGCGCTGAACAACACGGGGATGCCGAGTGCGAGGCTCAGACCGGCCATGAAGCGGATCGCGGCCGTCACCCGATCGAGCACGCGACCCACGGTCTGCTGAATGAGAGTGAGGTCGAGACTCGACACGTTCGGGAACTTGCCCACCACGGCTCGCTGCAGTCGTGGTACGGCGGTGGCGCCGCGCACGTCGGCGAGCAGCACGTACTGCTTGGGCG
Source organism: Gemmatimonadaceae bacterium (assembly GCA_035265545.1). Lineage (GTDB taxonomy): Bacteria > Gemmatimonadota > Gemmatimonadetes > Gemmatimonadales > Gemmatimonadaceae > AG11. The sequence continues at coordinate 4,281 of DATFOL010000124.1, forward strand.
CATCCTGGAGCGCGCGCTGCTCGAAGACGACGAAGAAGTTCGGCTCGAAGCGGGTCCAGTTGACCTCGCGAAAGCTGGTGACGCGCGTCGGCACACGGACGCCCTGCACATCCCAGACGATGGTGTCGCCGAGGACGAGCTTGAGGTCTTCCGCCACTCCCTGATCGATCGACACCTCGGGAATCGAGCTGGCTGGCGTGCCCCCCGTGTGAAATTTCCCCGCAGTGACTTGCTCCGACGCGACGACGCTGTCCCGGTAGGTCGAGCGATATTCTCGGCGCATCGCCCAACCGGCGCGACGACGGCGCCCGCGCGTGGTGTCGCCGACGATCTGCGCCGAAGAGAGGCCATTGATCGCCGCGATCTTCATCGGCACGAGTGGCGTGCGCTGGACCACCCTGAATCCGGCCGAGCGGATGAGCGAGTCGAGCGGCGTGCCCTGGTCGTCCTGGACATCGAAGAAGACGACGTTGGCTTGCGAGGCGTCCAGCTTCACCGAGACGCTCCGCAGGAGGTTGTGCTGCACCTGGTAGACGGTGCTCATGAGGAACACCCCGAATCCCAGCGCGAGCACGACCGCGCGGGTCTGGTTGCCGGGGCGATACAGGCTGGCCACGCCCTGCCGGAGCACGAATGGCCAGCCCGGTCGGACGACGCGTCGTGCCGCATCGCTGAGCGCCGTCGCGGCGCCGAACAGCACGACGACGGCGAGGGCGATCGCACCCGAGAACGCGAGGCCTTGGCGCGGATCCTCCGCGCGTGCGACGCCGAGGCCGGCGACGCTCAGCACGATGGCGAGCGCGACGAGCACCCGGACCGGATCGAACTTCGCGCCGCGCAGCGCGTCGGCGTCGCTCTCGCGCCGCAGGGTCTGCAGCGGGCTCACGTTGCGCAGCGCCACCAGGGGCCGCAGCGCGAAGGCCAGCGCGACCCACAGGCCGACGAGCAGCCCCATGCCCACCGCCGTCGGCTCGACCGTGACCGCGACGTCGACGGGGAGGAAGTCGGAGAGCACGCCGGGAAGCGCGAGCTGCAGCGCGACGCCCAGCAGCGCGCCGATGGCCGCGCCGACGAGGCCCATCAGCGCCGCCTGCAGCAGATAGATCGCAAGCACCTGGCGACTGGTCGCGCCGAGACAGCGCAGGATCGCCACCGTATCGATCTTCCGCATCACGAAGGCATTCACGCCGCTCGCCACGCCGATGCCGCCGAGGAGCAGCGCGACGAGTCCGATGACGCCAAGAAAGTCACGGAGGCTGTCGATCGACTCGGTGAGGTTCATCTCCGTCTGCGCCGGCGTGCGATAGCGAACACCGGCCTGCTCCAGGCGCTGCTTGAAGCGGAAGATGAATCGCGTCGGCGGCAGCTCCGCCGTGAGCTTCACGACCGTCTGATGCTCGACGCGGCTCCCGAAGAGCAGAAGTCCCGTCTCCTTGAGATACCGCTCGGGGATGTAGACTCGCGGGCCCATCGCGGCCGACGCGAGCGCGACGTCGCCCGGCACGTTCACCAGCGTTCCCGAGATCACGAACTTGGCGAAGCCGAGCGTGAGCGTGTCGCCGACGCGTGCATCCAGCGCCACGAGCAGCGTGGGATCGACGAGTGCGTTGCGCCCCGACTGCAGCCGGCCCCACTGGCCGGCGGGCGATGTCACGATCTCGCCGTAGAACGGATAGCCGGGAGTGACCGCGCGGATCTGTGAGAGGCGAGTCCCGCCGGTGCGCTCGACGAGCGCCATCGAGGCGAAGGTGGAGACCTGCGCGAGTCCGACACCTTCCCTGTGCAGGGAATCGAGCGCGAGGACGATCGGCCGCGGGTAGTTCTGGCGCGACGTGAGCGACAGGTCGCCGCCGAGCAGCGCGCGCGCCTGCTCGCGCACGCTGCGCTGGGTGTTGCTGGCGAACGAATCGATCGCCACGAGCGCGGCGACGCCGAGAGAGATCGACGACATGTAGAGGAGCAGCCGCCGCCGTGCGGTGCGGCTCTCGCGCCAGGCGAGTCGGAGGAGTTGGCCGGTACGCATGTGCGCCGTCAGTCCTGCAGCACGCCTGCGGGTGCCTCACCCGCAGCGCCGGCTGCCTCGGAGGAGTCCGTCGGCGCGTCGCTGACGACTGCGCCGTCGGCGAGCCGGATGATGCGCTGCGCGCGACGGGCCAGCGCCAGGTCGTGTGTCACCAACACGATCGTCGTGCCGGACTCGCGGTTGAGCGTCTCCAGCAGCTCGACGATTCGGGCGCCGGTCTCACTGTCCAGGTTGCCGGTCGGCTCGTCGGCGAACAGGAGCCGCGGGGCGTTGCTGAACGCGCGGGCGATGGCAACGCGCTGCTGCTCGCCCCCGGAGAGCTGGTTCGGAAAGTGATGGGCGCGGTCACCGAGACCGACGCGGGTCAACAGCTCGAGTGCCCGTGCGGGGGCGCCGTCGTCGCCGCGCAGCTCGAGCGGGACCTGCACGTTCTCGAGGGCGGTGAGTGTCGGGATCAGTTGAAAGCTCTGGAACACGAACCCAACTTTCGCACCGCGGAGTTGCGCGCGGCGATCCTCGCTCAGACGCGTGAGATCGTCGCCGTCGACCAGAACGCTGCCGCGGGTCGGCACGTCGAGACCGGCCAGCAGGCCGAGCAGCGTCGTCTTGCCGCTCCCCGAGGGACCGACTACGGCGACGAACGCACCTTCCGGAATCGTGAAGCTCACGTCCCGGAGCACGGCCAGACGGTGGTCTCCGCTCTGGTATTCCTTCGTCAACTGGCGAGCTTGAAGCATGTGGTCTCAGAGAGTGAAGGGCGCCGTATTGCTGAGCGCCCTGGCAATGGCATGCGGTGGACGCGACGCGGCCCGTGACACGGCGACCAGTACCAAGCCGCCGAGCCCGGCGGAAAGTCCCGCCGTGGTGGACAGCGCTCCGGCTCAGCTCGACGCACGCCGGACCATCCTGTTCCTCGGCACCTCGCTCACGGCGGGGCTCGGCCTGGAGCCGGACAGCGCGTATCCGCAACAGATCCAGCGCAAGATCGACGCGAGCAAGCTCCCATACCAGGTCGTCAACGCCGGGGTGAGTGGAGAAACCTCCGCCGGGCTCCTGCGGCGGCTCGATTGGGTGCTGCGCCGACCGGCTGACGTCGTCGTCGTCGAGACAGGGGCGAACGACGGTCTGCGCGGGCTTCCGGTGGATGCTACGCGAGCCACGATCGCAAATGTGCTGGCTCGGATCCGTCGCGAACGACCGGACGCGAAGATACTGCTCGTGCAGATGGAAGCTCCCCCGAACCTCGGTCCGGAGTATACGTCTGCGTTCCACGCGATGTTTCCCGAGCTGGCCCGCGAGCACGGTGTGAGCCTCCTGCCATTCCTCCTGGAAGGAGTGGCCGGGGAACCGCGACTCAATCAGAGCGACGGCATCCACCCGAACAACCAAGGCGAGAGGATCGTGGCCGAGAACGTCTGGCGGGTGCTGCAGCCGATGCTGAAGTCGTAGCGCCCGCTCACATCGGTCAGTGGGAGGCGAGTGCCGCCCCGCTCAGCACGAGCGCGAACCAGAGCATCGAGCTGGCGATGGCGCCAGCGCGACGGCGACGCCAGCGCCGGGCAATGGCGGGGGTCGCGGCGTCGGGGGCGCTCTCATGCGCATCTCGTCTGAGCGATGCATCGAGGCGCGCCGAAATCAGCGCGTTGACCACCAGCAGCGCGACGAGCGACATCTTCGTCCAGAAGATCCGTGACGCGGCAAAGGCCTCGACATCGGCGAAGAAGAGCAGTGCGCCGCTGAGCAGCGCAACGGCGAACGCGCACCAGATCGGGCCCTGCATTCGCGCGAGCTCTGCCAGGTGCCTGCGGCGGTCCGCCTGGTCGTGGGGGTCGAGCCGCAGCGTCGCGCGATCCGACGCCACGGTGAGCGCGCCGGCGGCGAGCAAACCGCCGAGGTGCCCGAACAGGACGACGGTGGAGAGCAGCGGCGAGTGGGCGAAGGCGCGCCGCCACGGCTCGGCGAACGCGTCGATCTGCCCCACATCGGGGATCGAGAGCACGACTCGGAGAATCATGGATGTGGCGGGGAGGGACATCTTCGCTGACGTACCGGCGCGAGGGCTTATTCCCCTCGGCGCAGTCGGCGGAAGAGGAATACTCCACCACATGGAGGCGTCAGCGGGATGGTCAGCAGCACGCGCGAGATTCGCGCTGCGCACGTGCCACCATCACCAGGAAACCCTCATGCACTCCTCAGTCGCTTCGTCCCGCTCATTGATCGCTTCGGCCGGGTTGATTGCCTCCATCGTGATCGCCGCCACCGCCGTTGCGTGCGGTTCCGACAGCACCGTCACACCGAAGGATCCCACGTTCGTCGCGACCTTGAACGGCGCGGGCGAATTTCCCGTCAACAATCTGCCCGGCACGGGCTCCGCCACGATCGTGAAGAGCGGCAACACGTACACGTACACGATCACCTACGCCGGAATGTCCGGCGCGCTCACGGGGGGGCACATCCACGGACCTGCCGGCCCCGGAGCCAACGCGTTGGTGATCGTGCCGTTCGCCAACGCGACCGGCGCACCCGCGAGCGGCACGCTCACTGGCACCTTCACCTCGACGAACAACGTGGCGATCACGAACGACTCGCTCGACGTGCTGATGCGTACGGGCAACGCCTACGTGAACCTGCACACGGACCTGAACAAGGGCGGCGAGATCCGCGGCCAGCTCTCGCAGCAGCAGTAGCGCGAGCGTTCAGCCGGCGCGCTCCAGCATCGCCAGGAGCTCGCCGGCCGATCGCGCCCGGCGCGTCACCTCGGGAGCGATCATCCGGGCGATCACCTCGCGCAGGACCTGCGTGCTCCTGCTGCGACTCGGGCGAGACGCGCGCAATGCGGTAGTGTCGCCCGCGTTGTCGGCGTTGCCCAGCTTCTGCGCCAGGAACGCCAGCGGGGAGTCGGTCCGGAACGGGGTCGCACCCGTGACGCACTCGTAGAGCACGACCCCCGCAGCGTACAGGTCGGCCTGGAAGCTTGGCTCCTCGCCGATCAGCTGCTCCGGTGACATGTACTCCGGCGTGCCGACCGTGGCGCCAGCCAACTGTGGAACCTCACTGGCTTTCGCGACCTGTTCCGTATCGCGCCCGTTCCCGCCTCCACGCGCGCCCCGGCCTCCACGCGCGCGTCGCTCCAGCTGCGCCAGGGCGAAGTCTCCGACCTTCAGGATTCCGTCGTAGCCGAGCAGGATCTGACGCGGCGCGAGGCTGCCGTGCACGACGGCTTGCGCTTCCGCAGCGGCGAGCGCGCGGCAGAGTTGCTTCGCGATGGCGAGCACCGCATCATCGGTGAGGGGACCGGAGGCGCGAAGCAGCGTCGCCAGGGAGACGCCCTCCACATAGTCCATCGTGACGAACGGCGCGCCCGCGTCCTCGCCCGCGTCGCGCAGGCGGATCACGTTGCGGTGCACCACGCGCTGTGGGCCGCGGATCGCCTCGCGAAGGGCCTCGACGATCGAGGTTGACTCGGCACCGAGACGCGCTGAGCGCAAGCGCCTCAGGGCGACGGTCTCGCCGGCGACGCGGTCGCGAGCCCGGTACGTGATGCCGAAGTCCCCCGTGCCGAGCACCGATTCGATGCGATAGCGGCCGGCGAGCATGTCTCCGACCGCGGCCTCCCCAGCCGCGCCTTCGCCTCGCACCGGGTCCGTCGCGCGCGACGGAGAGGCTGCGATTGGACGGCTGGATGCGCCGTGCACCCTGACCATCGACAGCGCTGGCGCCGCTGCGGAGATTGCCGCGCTGCCTGCCTGTAGTCGCGCGACGCCGGGCAGCGCGGCACTCACCGCCGCCGAGAGCGTGGCACGATCCCGAACGTCGTCGGCGAGAGAGCGTACGGCCTGCGTGACGGACTCCACTTCACTGCCCACCTCGCGCGTCGACCGGGCCGCACCGATGGATGTCGCGTCACCACCCAGCTCGGCGCTGCGTGCAACCGATGCGAGCTCGCGGAGAGGTCGCGACACGCGCCGATCGAGCGCGACCGCGCCGAGCGCGAGGAGCACGAGACCAAACAAGCCCGAAAGCAGCAACGCGCGTCGCACCTCCGCGATCTCGGCGCTCGCCGCATCACGAGCGCTCATCACCACGTAGCCGCCCACGATCTCGCCACCGGCCGTCGTGACGGCGGCACCTTGCGTCGCGTATCGCACGCGATTCACGAGCGCGTGCGACCGGGTCTGCGCGGCGACCTCCGCGCTCAGCGGGGCGCGAAGCGCGCGATCGAACGACGTGGCGGCGATGCGCGGGCCGCCGTCGTCGCTCACGTAGAACACGATCTCGGCCGAGGTGGCGGCCTTCACGTCGCGGGCCAGAGCAGCGTCAACGATCTTGGTGGCGACGAGTGCGCCGAGCGGTGCGGCTCCCGGCACGACGATCGGCACGGCCACCGCCTGGAAGAGCAGGGAATCGCGGGAAACCCCAAAGCCGCTCGTGACGCGACCCTGGAGCGCACCCGCGACCAGCGGCACCCCCCCGAGATCGACGCCCGACGCGCTGGGCTCGTCGCTCTTGGCGAGCAGCACGCCACGCTCATCCACGATGAACACCCAGTCCGCGTCCAGTTGCGAGACAGCCTCGAACGTCTGGTCGATGATGTCGTCACGCCGGTTCTCGGCGACGATGGCGCGAAAGTACGGGCCCTGCACGAACACGCGCGCCCCGCCGGTGAGACTGCGCTGTCTGCCGGCGAGGAACTGCGCGACGAGATCCGCCGATTGCTCGAGCTCACGCTGAACCACGGCGTCGCCACTCCGCTGCGCCCATCGCGAGAGGATCACGAACACCAGCGCCAGCACCGTGGCGATCACCAGCACGCCACCAATGAAAAGTCTCGAGGCGAGCGAGCGCGGCACGTATGGCCCGAGTCGCGCAGGCATCAGTAGCGATCCTCGCGCGTCGCGGCGTACGGCAGTCCGAACTTGTTCAGGTGCGGACCGGACACGTACGCGCGCGTGTCGAGCACGACGCGCTGTCCCGAGAGGCCCGTCGCGGGCACCACGATCTGACGAGTCACCCGACCGCTCGCCCGCTCGTGCCACGCGTGCAGGAGATACTCGCCTGGTGGCACGTCGGTGATGGTGAAGCGCCCGTCCGCCGCCACCATCGCCACGAGCGTCGATGGAACGGCGATCACGAAGCTCACCATGCGTGAGTGGATGTTGCAATAGATCGGATAGACCCCCGGCCGCGGAAACGTCGCGGATCGGCTCGCGCCACGGCGATAGAGCCCCAGATCGAACGGCGCGGCCTCCGCATTGGAGAAGACGTTGTGGCTGAACGGGTCCCGGTTCGGGAAGGCCACCGTTCCGCCGGTCAGGATCACGCGCACGTGTGGAACGAACTCTCGACCCGTCATCGCGATGCTCGCGTCGCGCGGCGTCGGGCGCCCGCCGGCCGACTCCAGGATTCGACCGGGCGCTTCCAGATACACCACCGCTGTCCGAAGGTCGACGCGATCCGCGCCCTGCCGCTCGATGACCGAGAGCTGTCCGCTCACCGTCGCCTGCGCGGAAAGCGCGCTCGGCGCGAGGAGCAGCGCGAGGGCGGCGCTTCGTCGGGCCGCGAGGAGCCACGGGCGCACGTCAGAGCTCAAAGCCGAACGACAGGTTGAGATGCTGCGCGCGACCTTTCTCACCGGTGTCGTAGTCCGTGGCGATGCCGCGGAACTCCAGGCCCACCACGACCGGCTCGGAGGGACGCCAGAGCAGATGACCCGCACAGACCGTGTTGCGGGTGCGCGTCGGCCGGTCTGCCTCATTCACGACGTCCAGTCCGCAGCCTGCTCCAGCCAGTAGCGTCGTGAGTACCTGCGCGTTCACCTGGGCCCAGCCCGCCTTGTCGCGAATCGCCGGACCGAGCGCGGCGCCGGTCGCCGGCCGGCCGAACGCCTGACCGATCGCGCCTCCGCCGAGCCCGCGCAGCAGTTGCCCGGCATATGCCTCGCCGCGCACCTCGAGCCGCGAGGAGAGCGAGACGCGCGCGTCCATCGCGACGGCGCGGCTGGTGACCCGTGCCCCCGTACCGTCCGCCACCCAGGCGCGGTGCACGCCGAGGCCGACTTCGCCCCCTCCATCACCGATGGATGCGTCGCTGCCACGTGAGCTGGCGCCATCTCCCCACTGGGCACGCAACCGTCCCTCGAGTGCGGGACGGCTGGCGCGCTCACCCGCATCCTGGGCGTCTGGCTCGCCGGGCGTCTGCGCCGCCGCGTACGGCGTCATCACTGCGCCCTGCAAGAACCATCGAACCTTGCCACCTCCGATCGGTGTGTTGGCGAGATGGCGCGTCAGGCGGACCTGCCCCAGCCAGTTCCACAGGTTCCCCGCACCAGAGAAGAGGGGCACGCCGCTGGCTGCGAGGCTCACCGGGTTCAGCACGGAGACGAGCGGTGACTCCATGCCGACCATGAGCTCCGTATGCCCCCAGTGCAGCAGTGCGCTGGTCGTGCGCATCCGGGGTTCCGGGAAGAGGCGGCGATCGCCGGGCCCGCTCGAGACCCCGCCGAAGAAATCGACGTCGACCTCGCCGACGAACGTTCCTCCGAGCACATCGGCCACGGTGACGACGGCGCCGACTCGCGACTGCCTCACGGTGACGCCGAACGCGTCGTCCTCGATGATATCGCTCGGCGCACTGGCCGACCGCGGAACGTCGACGTTGTCCACGCGGCCGAGCGTGAGGAAGAAGTTCGTCAGGATCCGACCGGTGAGCTCGAGCTGCAGACGCGAGCGGCTGCGGACGCTGCTCTGCGACTCGGTGGCGAGCTGTTGGCGCAGCGCGGCGATGGCCGCTTCCGCGCGCGCTAGGCGAGCGGCGAGCGAGTCGGGCGACAGAGAGTCCGGCGGTGTCGGCGACGTCGGGTCCGGAGACGTCGGAGCGGGCGATGCCGTCGGCGTCTGCGCGCGCGCCAGAGCGGGCACGGCGAGCGCGCCCATCAGGGCGAGCGCGACGAGCAGTTGGTGAACATGAAGCCGCGATGCGCGCGCGGGCGGAGACAGGGTCAGTGCGGTCTCTCCGAGCTCCAGATGGTCTGCAGCCACTCCGACGGAACGTCGCCGACCACGATGGTACCAGTCGTCGCCCCGGGCCAGGCGACGATCGCTCGTCCGCGCTCCGACGCCGTGAGCAGATGACGGTCGGCGACGGCCGACCGGATGGCGGGGTGACGGAAGAAAGCGTCTTCGGCGACGAGGTATTGCACGACGAGATGATCGCGGAGCCGGTACGCGAGCACCGCCGCCGGCTCACCGCGAACGTCAGTCGTCCACGCGGCCAGCAAGCGGAGGTTTGGCGCGCGCAGCGGTTCGATGGGGAAGGATACCGCGGCGCGCACGGCGGAGAGATCGCGAGCCCGGCCCGGCAGGTCGCCGCGGCTGACTCTCGCGTAATCGTCGACGATGCCTCCGAGAAGAGGCACCTCCCGGACGGGGGCCGTCATGGCGCGCGCGCCCGTGACACTCGACTCTGCCATGCCGCCCTGCATCGCCAGGACGATGGCCAACGCGAGCGCGAGGACCCATCCAGCGACGGCGAGCCACACGATGCGCCGCTGCGTGTCGTTCCGCGCATCAGGGGAAGGCGCCACGACCGGCATCGGCGCGGCGTCGATCGCGCTCGCGATACGCGCGCGCAGCGCGGGCGACGGAGCAGCCGGACGCTCCACGGCAAGCCGCGAGCGCAGGGCGTCGTGCACCTCCAGGGAGCGCCGGCACTCACCGCATCCGACCAGGTGCGCGTCGATCTGGGCGACGGTCTCCGGCGGGAGCTCGCGGTCGGCGTACGCACCGAGCAGCTCTCGCAGAACCTCATGACGCGACTCGCGCGCGGCTTCCTCGGCCGGCGTGACACGCGAGCTGAGGGCGTTCTGTTCGTCGCTCATCGGGGGCCTCCGCGCATGACGCGTCGCTCGGCGAGGTCATCGGCCCGCGCATCGGCGGCCGTGGTGCTCCGGTCCGACATGATGGCACCGGCGAGCAGCTTCCGCCCGCGCGAGATGCGACTCATCACCGTGCCGATCGGGACGCCGACGATGTCGGCGATCTCGGCGTACTTGAATCCGTCGATGTCGTGGAGCTCGACCGCCGCGGCGAAGTCCTCGGGAATCTTCGCCAGTGCGCGATGGACCGCTTCACCGTCCAGTCGAGAGACTACTTCGGAGAAGAGTGCGTCTTTCTCGCCACCAATGAGCTCGTCGTGCGCGTCCTCGAGCCGGGTAATGAACACGAGCTGCTGGCGTCGGCCAGACTTCTCACGCGTGTCGCTCAGCACCGTGCGCAGGATGCGATAGATCCACGGGCGGGCGTTGGCGTCGTCGCGTAGATCGGCGAAGCCGAGCCAGGCGCGGACGAACGCCTCCTGCACCGCATCCTCGGCGTCGGCCACCGAGTCCGACCGGCGGATCGCGAAGGCGAGCAGCCGGTCGAGATGTGGCGTGACGACCGCGTCGAATCGCGCGCGGAGGTCGGGGATGGGGTCAGGGCTGACGGAGTACATGTGGGGCTGGGCGAGGGCGAGCGTCACGGTGGGCGTCGCCTGCGAAGCCAGTATAGCGCCTCGCGTGACGCCCGCGATACGGGCCAGGGAGAACCCCTGCGTCATGAGGGACGTGACGACCGGCCATTCTATTCCCGGCAGGCGCGCACCGGACCCCGCCCATTGCAGGCCGACCTGGCCGATTGTAAATTCAGAGGCTGTCCTACTTTACGTCAATTCACGTCGGGGTCCTTCTTATGGCAGTTCCTGCCACGCAAATCCGTCGGGGCATGGTGATCGTGTTCGAGGGCGAGCCGGTCCGGGTCGTCGAGTTCCGGCACCATACGCCTGGCAACCTGCGCGCGATGGTGCAGGCCAAGCTCAAGAGCCTGCGCACCGGGGCCAGCTTCGATCACCGCTTCCGCGCGGCCGACTCGATCGAGCCGGCGTCGATGGAGACGCACGAGCTCGAGTACATGTACGACGCGGGTGGGACGTACCACTTCATGAACACGTCCAACTACGACCAGATCGAGATGGAGGAGGAGGCGCTGGGGGACAACGCGCCGTGGATGCAGCCCGGGATGAAGATCCAGGCAGAGTTCTACGACGGACGTCCGATCGGCGTGCGGCTGCCCAACTCGATGACGCTCGAGATCGTCGAGACGAACCCCGTGATGAAGACGGCGACGAACACGGCGTCGACGAAGCCGGCGAAGCTCGAGAACGGCGTGACGGTGAACGTGCCGGAGTTCGTGGCGACGGGCGACAAGATTCGCGTGAACCCCGGCACGGGCGAGTACATCGAGCGCGCGAAGTAGCGCAGGCTCCTCGCGGGTGGCCGAGCCCGCAACCGCCGAGCGGTTGATTCGACGTGTTCGGCTGATTACAATCCAAGCTCTCTACGCGTTCGCGCGTCGAGGACCGCGCAGGGCGGCGGTGACCACGGTGACTGTAGCTCAATTGGTCAGAGCACCGGACTGTGGCTCCGGGGGTTG
>DATFOL010000125.1:0-12766 GCA_035265545.1 Gemmatimonadaceae bacterium
GTGTACTCCAGCTCCAGCTCGGTGTATGGCGATACTCCAGAGCTGCCCAAGGTGGAGAGCTTCGAGCCGTTGCCCCGCTCGCCATACGCCGCGTCCAAGCTGGCGAGCGAGCAGTACGTGCTGGCGTACGCGCGCGGCGGTCTGATCGAAGGTGTCGCGCTGCGGTATTTCAACGTGTTCGGTCCTCGGCAGAGCCCATCGTCGGCATACGCGGCCGTGATCCCGCTGTTCATGGCCGCCGCGCTGGAAGGTCGGCCGGCGAGGATCTTCGGGGACGGCGAGCAGACGCGCGACTTCACCTACGTCACCAACGTGGTGCAGGCGAACCTCCTCGCGGGCACGCGGCCGGCGGAGATCGTGTCCGGATACCCGGTCAACGTCGGTGCGGGCGACCGCACCTCGCTGCAGCAGCTGGCGTCGCTGATCCGCGACGTGACGGGTCGTGCGCTGGTGTGCCAGTCGGTGGCGCCGCGACCGGGCGACGTGCGCGACTCGCTCGCGGGGCTGGAGCGCACGAAGCGGCTGCTCGGCTACGAGGTGGAGATCGGACTGCGAGAGGGACTACGCCGCACCTGGGACTGGTTTCGCGCGCACACCGATCGGACCGAAGGCACGCCGCGCGTCGGCGTCGCCACCCAGGTCGCGTGACGCTCGGCGTCGCCGTGATCCGGCTTCGATCCCGCGCGAGATGCTGACCGTCGCGGCGCTCGCTTCGTTGTCGTGCATCCTCGCGGTGTGGGCGCTCTACCCTGCGCTCATCGGCGTCGTCGCGGGGCTCGTGCGTCGTCGCGACGCTCACGCGCCGGTCGTGCAGGGGTCGCTGCCTCGCGTGACGGCGATCGTCGCGACGCGGGCGGATCCCGTCGCCGTGCGCGAGCGCGTGGACGACCTGCTGCGGAGCGAGTATCCCGCGGCGCTGCTCGACGTCGTGGTCGCGTACGACGCGCGCACCACGGAGCCGATGGCGACGTGGAGCGGCGAAGCGGCAGGGCGCGTGCAGGTCGTGCGCGGCGACGAGCCTGGCGGCAAGGCTGCGGCCTTGAACGCCGGCGTGCGGGCCGCCGGCGGCGAGGTGGTCGTGTTCGCCGACAGTGGACAACGGTTCGGCGCCGACGCGATCGCCCTGCTCACGCGCGCCCTGGTGCGTCCGAACGTCGGCGCGGTGTCGGGGCGGTTGGAGCTGGCGCGCGGCGCGAAGGCGCCTGCGCTTCCGTTTCGCCTGTACTGGTCGCTCGAGCGCTGGCTTCGCCGCCGCGAAGCCGACGTGCACTCGGCGATCGGTGTGACCGGCGCGATCTACGCGATGCGGCGCGCGCTGTGGACGCCGCTGCCCGCGGGGCTGATCCTCGACGACCTGTACGTGCCGATGCAGCTCGTGCTCGCCGGACACCGGATTGCCTTCGTCGACGAGGCGCGGGCGCACGAGACGCGCGCGACCACCGACGGCAACGAGTACCGGCGCAAGGTACGGACGCTCACCGGAGTGCTGCAGCTCTGCGCTTGGATGCCGCGCACGCTCTCACCGGTGCACAATCCCGCGTGGATACAGTTCGTCACTCACAAGCTGCTCCGGCTGCTCACGCCGTACTGGCTGCTGGTGTGCGTCGTGTGGGTGGTGGTGGCCGTAGCGCATCGGATCGGGCTTGGATGGCTGCTCGCCCTGGCGGCGGCATTCGTCGCGATGCTGCAGCTTCGTTCGCGGCCCGTGCGTGCACTCCGCAGTGCCGTGGTGTCGAGCATCCTGCTGCAGGTCGCGACGGTGCGCGCGACGGCGAACGGTGCGCGCGGTCGCTGGGACGTGTGGCACGCATGACGATGCCAGAGCAGACCGTTCGAGATGCGACGCCGGCGTCCGGCACGACGGCTGCTCCCCCCGAGGCGCGCCGCGACGAAGCCACGCCGAATGGATCGCGGCCGACGCCGCCGATCACGGTCGTGATGAAGCGCCACGTGCTTGGCGCGTCGTCGAGGCTCGGGCTGCTGAAGAGCCTGCGTGACAGCGGGTGGCGCCAGCGCCGGCTGCTGATCCTGTGCTATCACAGCATCTCGATCGACGACGAGCACGAGTGGTCGGGGACGTATTCCATGAGCCCCACGCTGCTCGAGGCGCGACTCCGCATGCTGCGTGACGGCCGGTACAACGTGCTGCCGCTCGACGAGGCGGTGCGCCGGCTGTACGACGGAACGCTGCCGCCGCGCAGCGTGGCGCTCACCTTCGACGACGGGATGTACGACTTCCGCGCCCGTGCGTGGCCGCTGCTCCAGCAGTTCGGCTTTCCCGCGACGGTGTACCTCACGACGTATTACTCCGACTACCGCAAGCCGATCTTCGGGCTGTTCTGCTCCTACGTGCTGTGGCGCGCCCGCGAACGGGCCCTCGCGCCCGAGGTGATGGCGCTGGTCGACGCGCCGGCACGATGGGACCTGTCCGATGGCGCCGGCCGCGCTCGGGCCCACCGAGACATCCTGGACTACGCGGACCGCGAGCAACTCTCGCTTCCCGAGCGCACCGCTCTCGCGGGGCGCCTCACCGACCTGCTCGGCGACGACTACGAGGCGATCCGCGCCAAGCGGATCCTCACGGTGATGACGGGCGACGAGGCGACGGAGCTCGCCCGCAGCGGCATCGACATCGAGCTGCATACGCATCGGCACCGTACGCCACTCGATCGCGCGCTGTTCCTGCGCGAGATCACCGACAATCGCGAGCGAGTCGACCGAATACGGGCGGGGACTGCACGGCACTTCTGCTATCCGAGCGGGATCTACCACTCGGAGTTTCTTCCCTGGCTGCGAGAGGCCGGGGTGGCGACCGCTACGACGTGCGACCCGGGGTTGGCCTCGTCGAAGAGCGAGCCCCTCCTCCTCCCGCGGCTGGTGGACACTTCATTCCTGTCGCCGCAAGACGTCGAAGGGTGGATGACGGGGATAAGCGCGTTTTTCATGCCTCGCAAGGCGAGGGCGCACGCGGGGCGTACGCCGGTATCGGCTGATGCCTGAGCGTTCGCGCGCCGCCGCGGCGCGTCCCATCCGCGTGTGCCTCGTCGCGCCGTCGCTGTCGATCCTCGGCGGGCAGGCCGTCGCTGCGCAGCGACTGCTGGAGCGGCTGCGCGCCGTTCCGGGACTCGAGGTGGGATTTCTGCCGCACGACCCGCGGTCGAACGCGGTGCTCCGGCTGCTTCAGCGGGTGAAGTACGTGCGCACGGTCGCCACGTCGTTCGCGTACGTGGCGTCGCTGCTCCGGCGGCTTCCGGCGTACGACGTCGTGCACGTCTTCAGCGCGTCGTACTGGTCGTTCCTGCTCGCGCCCACGCCGGCCATCCTGATCGGCAAGTGGCTCGGCAAGAAGGTCGTGGTGAACTACCGCAGCGGAGAGGCGGAGGATCACCTCCGTCGCTGGCCGCGCACGGCGATCCCGACGCTGCGCAGCGCCGACGCCGTGGTGACGCCCTCGGACTATCTGGTGGACGTCTTCTCACGATTCGGTGTCGCCGCCCAGTCGATCGCCAACTTCGTCGATCCAGAGTCCGTACGGTTCCGGCAGCGGACGAAGCTGCGTCCGGTGTTCCTCTCCAATCGGAACTTCCAGGCACTGTACAACGTGCCCTGCGTCGTGCGCACGTTCGCCGTGATCCAGGCTCGCATCCCAGAGGCGCGCCTCATCGTGATCGGCGACGGTCCGGAGCGCGGAGTGGTGCACGAGACCGCACGCACCCTGGGCCTGCGCCACGTGGAGTTCGTCGGCGCCGTGCGGCCGACCGAGATGGGACGCTGGTACGACGAAGCCGACGTCTACCTGAACGCGTCGAACATCGACAACATGCCCAACTCGATCATCGAGGCGTTCGCCTGCGGACTGCCCGTGGTGACGTCGCGCGCGGGAGGGATTCCGTACGTCGTCGAGCACGAGCGCAACGGGCTGATGGTGGACTGCGGCGATCACGACGCGCTCGCGGCGTCGGCGCTGCGGCTGCTCGACGAGCCTGCGCTCGCGCAGCGCCTGATCGCGGAAGGGCTGCGCGACGTGCAGCAGCACTACACGTGGGAGGCGGTGAGCGACCGCTGGGCGACGTTCTACCGCCAGCTGACGTCGGCTCCGGAGCACCCGACCGTGAAGCCGTCCGACCACGACCTTCCGCAGGACGCCGCGGCGCTGGTGCAGGAAGCGAGCGTACGATGAGGCGTGGAGTCAGGCTGCCCGAAGATCCGGCGCAGCATCGCCGGACGGTCTCGACGCTGCCCGCCGAGCTGCGGGTGCGGGGTGCGCAAGCGCTGAGCACCTTCCGCGAGCGTGTCGGGTTGGCTCTGGGCAGCGGATCGCGTACTGCGGTGCACACGCCGCGCGGGCTCACGCGCGAGCTGCGCGCCGATCCTTCGCGTGTCGCCGAGGTCGCGCGCCGCCGCCTCGCCGAGGGAGTGCTGCCGGGCCTGCGCGACGTGCGGAAGACCGTCGCGCTCCTTCGACGCGCTCGACCGGAGGCAGAGAGCAGCACACGCTGCCGGGCCGACCGTGCAGTCGACGGCGTGTTCGACCTGCTCGGGCACGAGCGCGTTGCGTTCGGCAACCCGATCGACTGGCATCGCGATCCGTCGAGCGGAACGCGCGCGCCCCTGCGCCACTGGAGCCGCATCGCGTATCTCGACCCGGCCACGGTGGGCGATTACAAGCTGCTCTGGGAGGTCAACCGCCATCAGCACTTCGTGACGCTCGGCCAAGCGTACGCGTACTCACGCGACACGCGCTACGCACGTGCATTCGCGTCGCAGCTTGCCGGCTGGATCGCCGCCAACCCGCCGCGACTCGGCGTGAACTGGGCGAGCAGCCTCGAGGTGTCGTACCGCGCGATCTCGTGGGTGTGGGCCCTGCAGCTGTTCGCCGATGCGGCCGAGCTCACGGACGAGCTACTGCTCACCGCGCTCGAGTCGCTGCGCGTCCACGCGGCGCACATCGAGCGCTATCTGTCGACGTACTACAGCCCGAACACGCATCTGACCGGCGAGGCGCTGGGACTGCTGTATCTCGGCACGACACTGCCGTCGTTCGCTGCCGCGACGCGCTGGCGCTCGAAGGGATGGGACATCCTCCGCGAGCAGCTGTTCCGCCAGGTTCGATCCGACGGGACGTATTTCGAGCAGGCGTTGTACTATCACCGCTACACGGCGGACATCTTCCACCACGCGCTGCTGCTGTCGGACGCGAACGACTGGACGCGCGATGCCGCCGTGCGCGAGCGTGTCGAGAAGCTCGATGAGTTTCTCGTGCACGCGGTGCATCCCGACGGTACGGTGCCGCTCGTGGGCGACGACGACGGCGGCCGGCTGATGCGCCTGGACGGGCTCCCGGCGCGCGATGCGCGTCCGACGCTATCCACCGGGGCTGCGATGTTCGGCCGCGGCGACCTGCGCTGCCTCGGGGGCGATGCCGTGGAGGAGTGCCTCTGGCTGCTCGGCGAGACGGGCGCATCGGCGCTGGCGGCGACGCAGCCGAAGGCGCCGGCCGCACGGTCGCGCGGCTTCCGCGACGGCGGCTTCTACGTGATGCGCGATGGATGGGAGCGCGGGGCGACGTGGGCGCTCGTGGACGGCGGGCCGCACGGCTGGCTGAACTGCGGACACGCGCACGCCGACGCGCTCGCGCTGGAGATCGCGACGGGCGGCCGTCCCGTGCTCGAGGACAGCGGCACCTTCCGCTACACGGGAGCGGAGCGCGACGAGTTCCGCGCGACGTCATCGCACAACACGGCGACGGTGGACGGCGAGAGCTCATCGGTGACGGCCGGACAGTTCCACTGGCGACACATCGCCCGTACCACCGTGCACGACTGGCGCACCTCGCCTGGCGTCGACTTCTGGCGCGGATCGCACGACGGCTACGCGCGATTGAGCGACCCGGCGATCCACGAACGCAGCATCCTCTTTCTGCACGGACGCTATCTCGTCGTGATGGACGCCATCGCGGCGCTGGGCGCGCACGAGTGGACCCTGCACTGGCACGTCGCGCCCGGCCTGATGCTGCGCGAGCGCGGACCCTCATCGGTCCAGATCGTCGACCCAGCGCGCACGGAGGGTACGGTGCTCGATGTCGTGGTACTCGGCGCGGGGACGCTGCAGTGCGGCACCTCATGGCGCTCGGAGACCTATGGCGCCAGGCGCGAGGCGATCAGCCTCGCCTACTCGTCGCAGGGCAAGGGTCGACAGACGGCAGTGAGCCTGCTCGTGCCGACCGCGGGTCAGGTACGCCAGCGGACGCCGGGGCCGGGATTCCAGGCCGCAGACATCGTGGGCGCACAGTTCCGCGATCTGGTGGTACGCCGCGGAACGTCCGCGACGATCGAGGTGGCGGACCTGACGACGGACGCGGAGTGCGCCGTGGTGACCGGCGGCGCCAACGGCGGACACCAGTCGCTGTATCTGCTCGGAGGGTCGTTCGTCGAAGGGCGCGGACTCGAGCGCCAGACGATCGTCCCCGGCGCACTCTTCGCAGCGCACCACGAGCTCGGCCGCTGGACGTCGCGTCCGATCCCCGATCGCTCTTCGGAGTAGAACCGAGACATGTGCGGCATCTGCGGGATCGCGATCCCCGACTCCTCCTCACGCACGATCGAAGAATCGGCGTTCACCCGCCTGCGCGATACGCTCGCGCATCGCGGGCCTGACGGCTTCGGTACCTACCAGGAGCCGAAGGTTGCGCTGGGCCATCGCCGCCTGAGCATCGTCGACGTCGTTCACGGCCAGCAGCCGATGTCGAGCGACGACGACTCGCTCGTGCTCATCTACAACGGCGAGGTGTTCAACCATCCGACGTTGATGGCGCAGCTGGAGGGGGACGGCGTTCGGTATCGCACACACTGCGACACCGAAACGGTGCTTCGCGTGTTCGAGCGGCGTGGCGAGGCCGCGCCGGAGGAGCTGCGCGGCATGTTCGCGTACGCCGTTTGGGACAAGCGGACGCGCACCCTCACGCTCGCGCGCGACCGCTTCGGCGTGAAGCCGATGTACTACGCGCTGCTCGAGGACGGCACGCTGGTCTTCGGCTCGGAGATGAAAGCGATCCTCGCGAGCGGGATGGTCCGCGCGTCGCTGCGCGAGGATGCCCTGCCGGACTATCTGGCGAATCACGCGACGTCCGGCGAGGGAACGCTGCTGGCCGGCATCAAGCGCCTGCTGCCCGGGCACACGCTCGTGTGGCGCAACGGCGAGATCCGTACGCGGCGCTACTGGGACCTGCGCTTCGAGGCGGAGGACGAGGACACGCGGCCGGACGCGGAGCTGGTGGAGGAGTATCGCGACCGACTGCGCGAGGCCGTCCGGCTGCGGCTCATGGCGGACGTTCCGCTCGGCGCGTTCCTCTCCGGCGGCATCGACTCGGCGACGATCACGGCGCTGATGAGCCAGTTGGTCGACGAGCCGATCAAGACGTTCTCCGTGGGGTTCGCGGAGCGCGAGGCCAACGAGCTCGCATATGCGCGCACCGTAGCGAAGGCGTTCGGGACCGACCATCACGAGGTGGTGGTCACGCCGGAGCAGTTCTTCGGCGCGCTGCCGACGCTCGTCTGGCACGAAGACGAGCCCATCGCGCACCCCTCGAGCGTGGCGCTCAACTTCGTGTCGCGGCTGGCAGCCGAACGCGTGAAGGTCGTGCTCACCGGCGAAGGGAGCGACGAGACGCTCGCCGGCTACGGGCGCTACAAGAAGACGATCCTCAACATGCGGCTGGGTGGCGCGTACCAGTCGGCGACACCGGCACCGCTGCGGTCGCTGGTGCGCTCGGGGCTCGAGGCGCTGCCCGCGTCGCGCACGCGCCAGCGCGCACTGCGCACCTTCCTCGCCCGACCGGCGACGCTGGAGGCGCTGTACCTAGACAACTTTGCCGTGTTCTCGCGCGAGCAGCAGGAAGGCGTTCTCGCTCCGGCGCTGCGCGCGCGCCTCGCGAGCGAGGATCCGTACGCCACCGCGATGCAGCTCATGGCGGGATCGGATGCCAAGTCGCTGCTCGACCGCCTGCTCTACGTCGACACCAAGACGTACCTGCACGAGCTGCTGATGAAGCAGGACCAGATGTCGATGGCCGCGTCGATCGAGAGCCGCGTGCCATTCCTCGACCATCCGCTGGTGGAGTTCACGGCGCGGCTCCCCGAGCGGCTCAAGCTGCGCGGCGGGACGACGAAGTACATCCTGCGCGAGGCGATGCGCGACGTGCTGCCCGCCGAGATCCTCACCCGCGGCAAGATGGGATTTCCGGTGCCGATCGGCGCGTGGCTGCGCGGCCCGTACCGGAGCATCGTCGACGAGCTGGTGCTGTCCCCGCGCGCGCTCGAGCGCGGACTGTTCGACCCCGCCGCCATCCGCACCCTGGTGGCGCGCCACGCGGCCGGCGAGGATCACGCCGAGCGACTCTGGTCGCTGGTGAACATCGAGATCTGGCACCGGGTGGTGGTCGAGGGCGAGCCTGCCGAGCACCTGCGACTCATCTGACACCGGGCTCCCCATCGTGCACATCCTCTGGGTCAAGAACGAGCTTCTTCACCCGCTCGACAAGGGCGGCCGCATCCGAACGTACGAGATGCTGCGGCGCCTGCGCGATCATCATCGTGTCACCTACGTCGCCCTCGACGACGGCACGCTCTCGGCCGAGCAGCGCGAGCGCGCCCCGGAGTACTGCGACGACCTGGTGATCGTGCCGTGGCGGCGCGCGCCGCTGCGAGGCTGGCGACGCGGGCTGGCGATCCTGCGCAACGTGTTCTCGTCCCTTCCCTTCGCGCTGTCGCCCTATCGCTCCGCGGCAATGACGCGCGTCATTCGTGAGCGCACGACCGGCGACGACCGGGCCGACGTGGTGGTCTGCGACTTTCTGGTCCCCGCGCTGAACGTTCCCGAAGGGCTGCCCTGCCCAGTCGTGCTCTTCCAGCACAACGTCGAGGCAATGATCTGGGAGCGACGGACCCGCGTGGCGAGCAACCCGATCATGCGGTTGTACATGGGCGAGCAGTGGCGGCGCATGCGCGCCGTGGAGCGCGAGCAGTGCCTGCGCTTCGACCACGTAGTGGCGGTGTCCGAGGAGGACGCCGCCGTGTTTCGGCGCGAGTACGGGGTGGAGCACGTCTCCTCCGTGCCCACCGGCGTGGACACCGACTTCTTCCGCCCTTCCGGCAGCGTGATCCAGCGGCTCTCGTCGATCGTCTTCACCGGATCGATGGACTGGATGCCGAACGAGGACGGGATGGTGTGGTTCGTGGACGAGATCCTGCCGCGGATCGAGCAGGCGGTCCCGGAAGTGACGGTGACGATCGTGGGGCGCAACCCGACGGCGCGCGTGAAGGGGCTCGCGGAGGGACGCCCGCGGATCACGGTCACGGGGACCGTTCCCGATGTGCGCCCCTTCCTCGAATCGGCCGCCGTCGTCGTGGTACCGCTGCGCATCGGCGGCGGGACGCGGATCAAGATCTACGAGGCGATGGGCATGGAGCGCGCCGTCGTCTCGACCACCATCGGCGCCGAAGGCCTCGACGTCGCCGACGGGGAGCACATCGTGCTCGCCGACGACCCCGCAGCCTTCGCCGACGCGGTGATCGCCCTCCTTCGCGCGCCCGATCACGCCGCGCGCATCGGGCAGGCCGCCGCCGCGCACGTGCGGGCCCATTTCGGCTGGGCGGCCGTCGCCGAGCAGTTCGCCGAACGTTGTTCCGCCGCCGCGTCCCACTCGGCACGGCCGTCATCCGTCATGTCACTGAGCTCTTGATGAACACTACAACTGTCAGCGTTTTCGGTCTGGGATACGTCGGCTGCGTCTCCGCGGCGTGCTTTGCCAAGCAAGGGCACTCCGTGGTGGGTGTGGACGTGAGCACGGCCAAGGTGGACATGCTCAACGCCGGGAAGAGCACGATCCTCGAGGTGGGGATCGGCGAGCTCGTGGCGGAGATGGTGGCGTCGGGGCGCCTGCGCGCGACGACCGACGTGGCCGACGCGGTGCGGTCCACCGAGATCTCGCTCATCTGCGTGGGCACGCCCAGCCGGCCGAACGGCAGCATCGATCTCCAGTACATCGAGCGCGTGTGCACGGAGATCGGATCGACGCTCAAGTCCATCGACCGCTGGCACACCATCGTGATCCGGAGCACCGTGCTTCCGGGCACGATGGACGGCGTTGTGATCCCCGCGCTCGAGCGGGCATCGGGCAAGAAGTTCGGGCAGGACTTCGGCGCGTGCAGCAATCCCGAGTTCTTGCGCGAGGGCTCGTCGATCAAGGACTTCTACGCGCCGCCCTTCACCCTGATCGGCGCCCACGAGCAGCGCAGCGCCAACGAGGTCCGGCGGATCTACGAGGGAATCGACGCGCCGGTGCACGTCGCGGCGATGGGGGTGGCCGAGACGGTCAAGTACGCCTGCAACTCGTTCCATGCAGTGAAGGTCACGTTCGCCAACGAGATCGGCGGCGTCTGCAAGGCGGTCGGCGTGGACAGCCACGAGGTGATGCGAATCTTCTGCGAGGACACGAAGCTGAACATCTCGCCCGCCTATCTGCGGCCGGGCTTCGCATTCGGCGGATCGTGTCTCCCGAAAGACGTCCGCGCGTTGACGTACAAGGCGCGCCAGCTCGACGTCGACACACCGATGCTCGCGGCGGCCCTGGAGAGCAACCGGAAGCTGATCGAGCGGGCCTACGAGACGATCCTCGGCACGGGCGCACGGCGCATCGGGGTGCTGGGCATGTCGTTCAAGGCGGGGACGGACGACCTGCGCGAGTCTCCCATCGTGACGCTGATCGAGATGCTGATCGGCAAGGGGATGGACGTGGCGGTGTTCGACCGCGACGTGTCGAGTGCGAACCTGATCGGCTCGAACCGGGAGTACATCGAGAAGGAGATCCCGCACATCTGGACGCTCGTCGACCAGTCGATGGATCGGGTGGTGGAGCGGTCCGAGGTCGTGGTGATCGGCAACGCGACGCCGGCGTTCCGTGAGGTCGAACGGCACCTGGGGAATGGCAAGGTCGTGGTGGATCTGGTGCGCGCGTTCGGCGAGCGTCTGTCGGACGGCGCCAAGTACCACGGCATCAACTGGTAGGCGCTCGATCACGCGCAACGTGAAAGGGGCCGAGTCGAATCGACTCGGCCCCTTTCACGTTCAGTGGCTGCAGTGCTCAGGGCGAGACGACCGCGCCGCTGGTCGCCGCGTTGACCTTGCTGACGTCAGCCCCGATGGGGCGCGCATCGTACCCGTTCCCAACAGAGGTGGGCATACCGCTCGGGCAGGTCGTCGTCGCTGGATAGAGGGCACAGTCGCCTCCCACGATGACGTCATAGGAGAAGACACCACCCGGCATGTAGTTGTTGATCGTCGTCAAGCCGGTGCCGGTCCCACCCCCCTTCACGCCGTAGACGCCGCTGGGAAGAATGTTGGAGTGGATGACGGTGCGGGTGGTTGCGCCGCCGTCGAAGCTGACCGCCTGATTCCCGGCGTTGGACCACGAGTTGTGCGCCACCAGGATGTCATAGGTGCCGCCCAGGATCTGCAGCGGAATACCGTCGCCCACGTACGGGCTGGTGCCCAGGTTCTGAAAAACGTTGTCGTAGACCGAGATACGCGCCGCGGGCACGCCAAGCGCCCACCCGGGGTTCGCCGCGATGTTGATGCCGCTCCCCACGTTCCGGATCTGGTTGTAGCGCACCGTGATGTCCGTCGACTGGGACCACGGAGCCGTACCGCTCTGATTCTCCGACTTGAGCAGCAGCCCGAATCCCGACTGCGCATCGGCCCAGACGTTCTCGATCACGTTGCCTTCGATCAGGAGGCGGCGAACGTTCTTGGTCTCCACGATGGTCTTGGTCTGCCAGACGCCCTTCCACGACACCGGACGCATGATGTGGTTGCCGGTGAGCGTGATGTCCGACGGCGATAGGTTGGTGATCCACGGATCCGCGCCGCCGAAGAGGATCACCTCGTGCCCCCCCTCGATGTGATTGTTCCTGATCAGGTACGGGCCGGGGCCATTCCACCCGACGATCCCTTGCGAGTCACCGTTGTTGGTGTGGCACTCCGAGAGCCACGAGTCGACGACGGCCGATGTCGCGCTCTGGAGGTTGACGCAGCGGCGGACCGCCTGCGTCGTGAGGCCGTGCACGTAGGCGCGATCGAGCACGAGGTTGTGCGCCACGAGCGACAAGCTGTTCTGGACATCCGAGCCGTCGCCGAACCGGACGATGCCGTTGATCTCCTGCGCACCGCTGGTGCCGCCGAGCTCGACGCCGGTGATACGGTAGTGGTGCGCCGACAGATCGGTAGCGATCGCCGACCAGTTGTTCGGCGTCAGAATCTTCGCCAGGTTCGCGCTCGCGGCGCGACTTGGCGTCATGCGCGTGCCGGGCGCGCCGATCGCGGCATCCGAGACATCGGTGCGGATGGTGATCCAGCTCGACGTCGCGCCCTTGTTTCGCAGGGTGAAGTTGCCGACGAACGTGGCGCCTGGTGCGAGGAGCAGCTCGTCGCCCGGCTGGGCAGCGTCGAGTGCAGCCTGCAGGTTGGCGCCCGCGGCCACGCGCACCTGTCGTGCAGGCGCAGGGTACGCCGTGGACACGCTCGCCCGGGGCAGCTCGGCCATCGTCGCCATGGCGTTCAGCGTGCCGTTACCGCCCGGATACGACGTGGAGATCGGCGTCGGCATCGTATCGAGAACGGTGATCCCGATGTTGCTGCTGACGGCATCGACCTGCGCGTAGATCTGCGCGGTGCCAGCGCTGCGCGCCGCGGCCATACCGCTCGACGATAC
>DATFOL010000126.1:0-7285 GCA_035265545.1 Gemmatimonadaceae bacterium
GTGGTGCTCGACCTGATGATCCACGACATCGATCTGGTGCACACGCTCGTCGGCGGGCACGCGGCGTCGGTGAGCGCGGTCGGAGTACCCGTGCTGACGCCGTTCGTCGACATCGCCAACGCGCGCCTGACCTTCGACAGCGGCGCGGTCGCGAACATCACCGCGAGCCGGGTGTCGCGCGAGCGGATGCGCAAGCTGCGCATCTTCCAGCAGAGCGGCTATCTCTCGCTCGATCTCGGGAGCGGGGAGGGGGAGTTCTTCCGCCTGCGCGGCGACGTCGACGTCGCGGCGCTGGCCGCGGCGCCGCTCGCACTCGAGCAGTTCGTCGAGCGGATTCCGCTGCGCGCTGAAGAGGGCGAGCCGCTGCGGCTCGAGTTCGAGAGCTTCCTCGCAGCGGTGCGTGGCGAGTCGCCCGTCGCCGTGAGTGGCGAGGCAGGGCGCGAGGCGCTCGCCGTGGCGCTCCAGATCGTCGTGGACATCGAGCGCTCGCTCCCGTCGCTCTCCGGTCGCGTCCCGGCAGCCGCCCGTGCGTGACATCATGTTCGTCGCCGGGGAGGCCTCCGGCGATCTGCACGCCTCGGGAGTCGCGCGCGCACTCGTCGCGGTCGGCGCACCGTACGAGCTGACAGGCATCGGCGGCGACGCCATGCGCGCCGAGGGCGTCGAGCTGATCGAGCACGCCGAGCGACTGGCGGTCATGGGATTCGTCGAGGTGCTGAAGCACATCCCGCTGCACTACCGGCTCGCGCGCGAGCTCGAGCGGCGCATCCGCAGCGGGCGCGTCGCCCTCGTGGTGCTGATCGACTACCCGGGCTTCAACATGAAGATCGCCGCCGCCGCGCGAGCCGCCGGCGTCCCGGTGCTGTACTACATCACGCCGCAGGTGTGGGCCTGGGGGGAGAAGCGGCTCGCCGAGCTCTCGCGGACGATCACGAAGGCGGCCGTCATCCTGCCGTTCGAGGAAGCGTTGCTCCGCAAACATGGCATCGACGCCACGTTCGTGGGCCACCCGCTGCTCGACCGGGCGCGTCAGATACCCGATCGCGCCGAAGCCCGCCGGTCGCTCGGCGTGGGCGTGGAGGAGCGGCTGCTCGCGCTCTTCCCGGGGAGCCGGGCGCAGGAGATCGCGCGGCACCTCGACCCGTTCGTCGAGACGGCGCGCGTCCTCCAGCGCCGCGATCCGGCGCTGAAGGTCGTCGTGAGCGCCGCCCCCCACGTCGAGATCGCGCCTCAACGTTGTCCCTTTCCGCTCGTGCACTCGGCATCGTTCGCGGTGCTGCGCGCGGCCGATGCAGCGATGTGCAAGAGCGGCACGACGACGCTCGAGGCGGCGGTTGCCGGGTGCCCGTTGGTCGTCGCGTACCGCACGAGCGCCATCACCTACGCCGCGGCGAAGCGGCTCGTGCGCATCCCGCACATCGGCCTCGTGAACGTGGTGGCTGGCCGCGAGGTCGCGCCCGAGTTCGTGCAGGACGCGCTCGTTCCCGAGCGAGTCGCCGATGTGCTGTCCGAGCTGCTCGATCCGCTGAGTGCGCGCCGCGCGGCGATGGTGGCGGAGCTCGACCGCGTCCGCGCATCGCTCGGCCAGGCTGGTGCGGCGGACCGCGTGGCCGCGATGGCGATCGAGCTGGCTGGTGGTCGGCACGCGGAGGCGGCGCGGTCCGCGTCGTGAGCGAAGGCAAGGTTCGCTGGACGGTGCGCGCAGGCACCGCTCTGATCCGCCTGCTGGCGATGACCTGGCGAGTGCGCGTCGAGAACGACGGCGAGTTGAACGCGGCGCGCGCGGCGGACCGGCGGATCATCTACACCCTCTGGCACGGTGAGCTGCTCCCGCTGCTTTGGCACCACCGGGGGAGAAAGATCGCAGTGGTCATCAGCGAGCACCGCGACGGAGAGATCATCGCACAGATCGCCGAGCGGTTGGGCTACACGACGGTGCGCGGCTCGTCGTCGCGCGGTGGGAGCCGCGCGCTGATCGGTTTGATGCGCGCGATCGAGTCGGGGCGCGATGGTGCCGTGACGCCGGACGGGCCGCGCGGACCGGCACACGTGTTCGCGCCGGGTGCCGCCATCGCCTCGCAGCGGACCGGCGCGCCGCTGCTTCCGGTGCGGGCCAGCGCCTCGAGGGCATGGAGGCTGAAGAGCTGGGACCGGTTTCTGGTGCCCAAGCCGTTCGCGCTGGTCCGGGTCGTGTACGGGCCGCTCACGGCGGTGGAGGCGGCCTCGCCGCGTGACGCGGCGGAGCAGGCGCCGCGGCTCCAGGCCGTCCTCGACGCCGTCCCCGGGAGCTGAGCGATGTCGGCGTTGGAACGACTCTGGTACGGCGACTCGGCCGGCGCGCGGCTCGGGCGCGCGGGGCTCGCGCCGGCTGAGCTGCTGTACCGTGCCGCGGTGCGTGCGCGCGGTGCGCTCTACGACCTGGGCGTGCTGGTGAGCCATCGGGCGACGCTGCCCGTGCTGGCGATCGGCAACGTCTCGGTGGGCGGCACGGGAAAGACCCCCGTCGCCGCGTGGGCCGTCTCCCGCCTGCGCGAGCAGGGCGCGCGTCCGGCCCTGCTGCTTCGCGGCTACGGGGATGACGAGCCGCTGGTGCACCAGGCGTTGAACCCCGGCGTGCCGGTGATCACCGATGCCGATCGGGTGCGAGGCGCGGCGGCGGCGCATTCGGCGGGCGCGGACTGTGTGGTGCTCGACGACGCGTTTCAGCACCGGAGGCTCGCGCGGACCGCCGACTGGGTGCTGCTCTCGGCGGAACGGTTCGAGCGCTCGACGCGACTGCTGCCGGCTGGTCCGCTCCGGGAGCCCCTCCGCGCGATCGAACGAGCCGATGTCGTCGTCGTCACCCGGAAGACCGAGCCGCTGGAGCATGCGGCGCGCATCGCGGAACGCGTGGAATCCGCTCAGGGCGTCGCCGCTGCCGTGATTCACCTCGCGTCGGCCGGCGTCGTCGACACTCGCGACGGGATCACTCGTTCGTCGCTGGCTCTGCGCGACATCCGAGTCGTCGCGGTTGCCGCGGTCGGCGAGCCGGAACTGTTCTTCGCCCAGCTGCGTGCTGCCGGCGCGCTCGTGCTACACACGCAGACGTACCGCGATCATCATCGCTTCACGTCCGACGACGTCCGACGCATCGCGCGCGCGACGGCGAGCGCCAACGCCGTCGTGTGCACGCTGAAAGACGCCGTCAAGCTGGCTCCACTGTGGCCTCGCGATGCCTTGCCACTGTGGTATGTTTCGCAGCGGGCCGAAGTCGAGCGCGGGGCGGACGTGCTGGATGCGTCGCTGGCGTTGCTCCTCGGCGCACGCGCGAGCACTCCTTCAACTGCCGGCGCCGCCGGCTGAGCCCCGAGCGCATGGCTACCGATCTCCGACTGTCGTCCAGCAAGATCGTCCGACCGGACAAGGACCGGTTCCTCAACGAGGACAACCCCTTCGAGGCGATGATGAGCCGGTTCGATCGGGCCGCTCAGATCCTCGATCTGGAACCCGGTCTGTACAAGGTGCTGCGACATCCCGAGAAGCAGATCACCGTGTCGGTGCCGGTGATGATGGACAACGGCGAGCTCGAGGTGTTCACCGGGTACCGGGTGCTGTACAACACGGTGCGCGGGCCGGCAAAGGGCGGGATCCGCTTCGACATGCAGGTCAACCTCGAAGAGGTGAAGGCGCTCGCCGCGTGGATGACGTGGAAATGCGCCGTGGTGAATTTGCCGTTCGGCGGTGCAAAAGGCGGCGTGATCTGCGATCCGTCGAAGATGAGCATCGGCGAGCTCGAGCGACTCACGCGTCGCTACACGGCAGGGATCATCCACACCCTCGGCCCAGATTCCGACGTGCCGGCGCCCGACGTCAACACCAACGAGCGGGTGATGGCGTGGGTGATGGACACCTACTCGATGCATCACCGGCACACCGTGACGGCCGTCGTGACGGGGAAGCCGGTGGAGATGGGCGGCTCGCTCGGCCGGCGCGAGGCGACCGGACGCGGATGCATGATCGTCACCAAGGAGGCGCTGCGGCACCTCGGCATGAAAGTGGCCGGCACGACGCTGGCGGTGCAGGGATTCGGCAACGTCGGCTCGGTCGCCGCGCAGCTGCTCGTGCGCGAGGGGTGCAAGGTGCGCGCGATCAGCGATCGCACCGGTGCGTTCTACAACAAGAACGGTATCGACGTCGATGCGGCAATCGAGTACGTGAAGCAGAACCGCACGCTCGAGGGTTACAAGGGCGGCGACGCGATCACCAACGAGGAGCTGCTGACGAGCGACGTCGACGTGCTCCTGCCCGCCGCGCTGGAGAACGTGATCACGAGCAAGAATGCCGCGCAGATCCAGGCGAAGATCGTGTGCGAAGGGGCGAATGGCCCGACGACGGCCGGCGCCGACTCCATCCTCGACGAGAAGGAGATCTTCGTGATCCCCGACATCCTCGCGAACGCGGGGGGCGTCACCGTCTCGTACTTCGAGTGGGTGCAGGACCGCGGCGGCTACTTCTGGTCGGAGGACACGGTGAACGAGCGGCTCACCGACATCATGCGGCGCAGCTTCGCCGAGGTGCTGCGACTGTCCACTCAGCATCGAGTGAACATGCGCACGGCGGCGTACATGACGTCGATCAGCCGTGTCGCCGCGGTGCACAAGCTCCGCGGCATCTACGCCTAGCAGGTGCGGCTCGTCGTCGCCGCCGTGGGGAAGCCGCGAGACCGGCAGCTCGCGGCGGCGATCGAGGACTACGAGACGCGCGCCGCGCGCTACTGGCCGCTGAGCGTCGCCGAGGTGCGCGAGGCCAGCGGCCGCGGCATCAGCGCCGCCGACGCGCGGCGACGTGAGGGCGAGCGACTGCTCGAGCGCATCCCCGCCGGCGCGCTGG
The DNA here is from genome assembly GCA_035265545.1 of Gemmatimonadaceae bacterium. GTDB lineage: Bacteria > Gemmatimonadota > Gemmatimonadetes > Gemmatimonadales > Gemmatimonadaceae > AG11. The sequence continues at coordinate 4,870 of DATFOL010000126.1, forward strand.
TGCTCGCCTGCGACGAGCGCGGTGACCGGCTCACGTCGAGCGAGTTCGCCGCGCTCCTGGTGAATGCGCGCGACGCAGCCCGAGACGTTGCCTTCGTGGTCGGCGGCGCGTACGGACTGGACGACGCGGTGCGGCGATCGGCGGCGCGGTCGATCCAGCTTGCGCCGTGGACGCTGCCTCACGAGCTTGCGCGACTCGTGCTGGCGGAGCAGCTCTACCGCGCCGGCACCATCGCCCGAGGGGAGCCCTACCACAAATGACCGTTCGAGCGCCGGTCGCTTCCCCGCTGAGCGCTCCCGGGCGAACCTTTGCTCGTCGTGCGAGATTGTTCGAGATCACGGAGCCTCCCGGTTCCGTCGGCGGGACCGTTCTCTTCGCGCGAGGGCAATGACCGACGTCCGCATCCTGTCCGAACCGTTGGGAGGCTCTCCGCTGTCGCTGCTGCTGCAGCGCGGGGGCGCGCCCAGCGAGTGGATGCCTTCGATTCCGCAGGGTCCGGACGAGTGGCGGCGCGTCGCGGCGCAGCGCGCCGACGCGGCGGATTGGAGTGCGATGTGGGATGCGCTCGCGCCGGCGATCGAGGCCACCGGTGCCGCGGCGGATCGGCTCGACCGCGTGCGCCGCGAGGGTGGAGTGGTCGTCACCACCGGCCAGCAGCCGGGACTCTTCGGCGGCCCGATCTACACCTGGAGCAAGGCCGTTGGCGCACTGGCGCTGGCGGATGCGATCGAGCGCAGCACGGGCGTCCCGACCGCCGCGGTCTTCTGGGCGGCGACGGATGACGCCGATTTCGCCGAGGCGGCGTACACCGTCGTCGCGCGAGTAGGCGGTGCCGACCGGCTGGTGCAGCGCGCCGCTCCCGAGCCCGGCACGCCGATGTCGCTCGCGTCGCTCGGCGACGTCGCGACGGAGCTCGCCGCGCTGCGGAGCGCATGCGGCAGCGGCGCCGACGTCCGGCCCATCGAGCTGGTCTCGCGAGCGTACGGCGATCCGACCCGCACGGTGGGCGGCGCCTACGTCGAGTTGCTCCGCACGCTGCTCGCCCCGATCGGCGTGCCGGTGCTGGACGCCTCGCATTCGGCTGTGCTCGCGGCGAGCCTCGGCACCACGCGCGGCGCGCTGCGCTCGGCGCCGGCGATCGAGCGCGCGCTCGAGCAGCGCACCCGGGAGCTGCGCGCGGCCGGCTTCGAGCCGCAGGTGGAGGACATGCCCGGTCTGGCGGTCGTCTTCGGCCGCGAGGGCACGCGCAAACGGCGCCTCGGCGTGAGCGAGGACGTGGATGCCTCGATCGTGCTCACCCCGAACGTGCTGCTCCGGCCGATCGTCGAGCATGCGCTCCTCCCAACTGTCGCGTACTGGGCGGGACCGGGCGAGCTCGCATACTTCGCGCAGGTGAGCGCCGTCGCCGCGGCGATGGATCGCCCGACACCGCTCGCCGTGCCGCGCTGGTCGTGTACCCTGCTGGAGCCCCACGTGGAGGCCGTGCTGCGCCGGCTGGGGCTCCAGCTCGAGGATGTGAGTACGCCGCACGCGGCCGAGCGCCGCCTCGCGCGCGAGGCGATGGACCCGCGGACCGCCACCGGGCTCGCCGCGCTGCGAAGCGAGATCTCCGCGCTCGGCGAGCGGCTCGACCCCGAGCCCGGATCGCTGGGGCTGGACGCGGTGGTGCAGGGAGCGATGGCGTCGCTGCACCATCGCGTGAACCGGCTGGAGCGGCGGTTGCTCGCCGGCATCGCGCGCCGTGAGAGCGATCGGATGCGCGATCTCGGGACGGCGCGCGGGGCGCTGTATCCGTTCAACGAGCGCCAGGAGCGGGCGCTCAACCTCATCCCCATCCTCGCGCGGCACGGTGTCGAGCTGTTGGGCGAGATGCACGGTGCCGCATCGGTCTACGCCGACGCCATGGTGGCCGGCAACGCGGTTCGCGCTCAGGCCTCACCCGTGGCGTGAGCGAGTCGGCCTCGACGCGACCGAAGCCGCCGAGCTCGGCCCGGAGCTCTGCGCTCATCGCCGCCGGAATTCTTCTCTCGCGAGTTCTTGGGCTCGTCCGCCAGAAGCTGATCGCGCACTTCCTGGGCGCCGGCCTGGTGGCCGCGGCGTTCAACGGCGCATTCCGGCTGACGAACTTCCTGCAGAACCTGTTCGGCGAAGGCGTGCTCTCCGCGTCATTCATCCCGGTGTACGCCAGTGCGCTGGAGCGTGGCGACCAGGAGGAGGCGGATCGGATCGCCGGCGCGATCGGCGCGATCCTCGGCCTCGTCGTGATCATCGTCGTCGCCGTCGGCGTGCTGGCGGCGCCCATGATGGTCGAGCTGATCGCCGGTGGGTTCGAGGGAGAGCAGCTCGAGCTCACGATCCGCCTCACGCGGATCCTGTTTCCCGGCGCCGGATTGTTCGTGATGGGCGCGTGGTGCCT
>DATFOL010000127.1:0-4321 GCA_035265545.1 Gemmatimonadaceae bacterium
GCCGTCACGCACCCTCCGGCCTCGGGGAGCTTGGTGATCATCGTCGCGCCGTCCGCCGCGACCTCGCCGATCGGGAACCCCAGCCGCGCGAGGTCGGCCACGTCCTTGTAGCCCGGGTCGGCGAAGTAGCCGCCTGTCACCTGGCCGGCGCACTCGAGCAGATGGCCAGCGATCGCGCCGCGCGCAAGACGCGTCCAATCGTTCGCTGCCCAGCCGAGCTCGTGCACGAGCGGCGCGAGGAAGAGCGAGGAGTCGGCGACCCGGCCCGTGATCACCACGTCCGCACCGCCCGCCAGCGCCTCGACGAGCGGCTCCGCGCCGAGGTAGGCGTTCGCGGACAGCATTCCGCGCGGCGGCACGAAGGGCGGGCCGTCCGGAGTCTGGAGCAGTGCGCCGCGCTGCGCGAGATGCAGCACGTCGTCGCCGAGCACCGCCGCGACCCGGAGTCCGCGCAGCCCCAGCTCGGCGCCCAGGTTGCGCACGAACGCCGCTGCGGCGAGCGGGTTGGCCGCGCCGGCATTGGTGACGAGCCGGATCCCGCGCCGCCGGCACGTCGCGAGCACGGCGCGCATCCGCGCCTCGAGGAGGGGATCGTATCCCCGGGTCGGGTCGCGCTGCCGCTCCTGCTGCGCCAGCGCGATCGTTCGCTCGGCGAGGCACTCGAAGATCAGGTAGTCGATCTCCGCGCGTTCGGCGAGCGCCACCGCCGGCTCGATCCGGTCTCCGGAGTAGCCGGCGCCCGTGCCAAGCCGCACGCGTCGCTCCGAGCCGGCGGTCATGGGGCGATCACTCCGGTGAGCACGAGGGTGAGCGCCATCACGATCGACGTCGCCCACAGGAGCGGGATGGTGAATCGCTGGTGCGCGCCGAGCTCGACGCCCGTCAGTCCCACCAGAAGGAAGGTGGCCGGCGTGAGCGGGCTCACCGGAAAGCCGAGCGTCATCTGCCCCACCAGCGCACCGTGCGCGACGCGCTCGGGCGCGACACCGAGCAGTCGGGTCGTCTCGGCCACCACGGGGAGCACGCCGAAGTAGAAGGAATCCGGATCGAAGAGAAGGCTGAGCGGCATCGACACGAGTGCCAGCGCGAGCGGCACGTGCGGCGCCGCGGCGGGCGACACGTGTGAAGCGGCGGCGCTCGCCATCGCGCCGAGCATCCCCGTGCCCTGCATGATGCCGGTGAACACGCCCGCGGCGAGCAGGATGCTCGCCATCATCAGCGCGCTCTTCGCGTGGGCGTCTATGCGCGCCCGCTGCATCGTGACCGCTGGATAGTTCACGAGCAGCGCCACGGCGGTGCCGAGCATGAACATCGCCGCCGGTGGCAGCACGCTGGCGATCATGAGCCCGAGGACCGCGACCGTGAGGGCGACGTTCACCCAGAACCGCTCCGGGCGACGGAGCGCGCGCTCGGCCTCGTTGAGCGTGCGGCTCGGGTACGTCCCGCCCTCGGCCTCCTCGTCCGCGAAGGTACCGCCCACCGCGAGACGTCGCGTCTCGCGCCGACCCAGCCACCACGCGATGGCGCCGGCGAACAGGAGACCGACGATCTGCGTCGGCACGAGCGGACGGTAGAGCTGAGCGACAGGGACGTGCAGCGCCGCCGCGGCACGGAGCGTCGGGCCGCCCCACGGCAGCACGTTCATCACGCCGGCGCCGAGCGCGGCGGCCGCGGCGAGCACCCGTCGGTCCATCCCGCGCCGCTCGTACAGCGGCAGCATCGCCGGCACCGTGACGAGAAACGTCACCGCCCCCGATCCGTCGAGGTGCACGATGGCGGCGAGGACGAACGTCCCGACCACGATCCACGTCGGATGGGTGCCGACGACGCGCAGGATGCGGTCGATGATCGGATCGAACATTCCGGCGTCGGTCACGATGCCGAAGAAGAGGATCGCGAAGACGAACATCGCCACCACCGGCGCGAGCGTCTGCACGCCGGCGGTGACGAACTTCCCCGTCTCGAGCCCGAAGCCGCCGGCGAACGACGCGAGCACCGGGACGACGATGAGCGCGACGAGCGGCGCCACCCGTCCGCTCATGATCGCGGCGAGCAGGACGACGATCGTGGCGAGACCGAGCAGTGCGAGCACGGGCGGATTCTCTCGCCGGCGCGCCGATCACGCAAATAGATTGTTCTTGTCGATCGAGAAGGATTGCTTATGGATGCCCCCGAGCTGCGCCTGATCCGGTATTTCGTCGCCGTGGCCGAGGAGCTCCACTTCGGCCGGGCCGCCGAGCGCCTCCATGTTGCACAGCCGGGCCTGAGCCAGCAGATCAAGTCGCTCGAGCAGTCGCTCGGCGTCCTGCTCCTCGAGCGTACGAGTCGGCAGGTCCGGCTCACCCCCGCCGGCAGCCTGCTGCTCACCGAAGGGCGGCGACTGCTCGCGGAGTCGGCGCGGATGATCGACCGGGTGCGCCGCACCGGTCGCGGCGAGATCGGGCGGGTCACGGTCGCGGCGATCGGTTCGGCCACCTACGACATCGTGCCCCGCCTCCTCCGCGCGCATCGCAAGCGATGCCCCGACGTCGAGCTGGTGCTCCGCGAGATGTCGACGCCGGCACAGGTGCAGGCACTGCGCGCGGGAGAGATCGACCTCGGCCTGCTGCGATTGCCCGCCGACACCGCCGACCTGATCACGCACACCGTGCGCGAGGACCGCATGGCGCTCATGCTCCCGGACGCGCACCCGCTCGCGCGCCGGACGCGCATCCCGTTGCGGGCGCTGGCGCGCGAACCGCTGATCCTCTTCCCCGCCGCCCCGCGTCCGAGCTGGGCCGACACCGTCATCGCCGCCTGTCGCGAGTCGGGCTTCGAACCGATCGTCGCACAGGACGCGATGGAATCCGCTACCGTGGTGAGCTTCGTCGCGGCGGGGATCGGGATCGCCGTCGTACCCGAGGGACTGAAGGTGCTCGCGCGCCCGGGCGTGACCTTCCAGCTCGTCGCGCCCCCGGCGCCGACGACGCGTCTCGCCGCGGTGCATCGCGCCGGAGCGCTACCGCCGGCGGTGGAAGCGTTGGTCGCGCTGGTGAGAGGACTGTGGCCTGAGGAGCGGTGACTCGGTGACCCTGAACTACGGAGTCACCGCGCGCGCAGCGCCGCGCTCTTGCGCCCACCCCGCGTCCCATCGATCATCCGAGCGTGACCCAGCCCAACATCGATACCCGCGACGGGCTCTCCGCGACCCGCCCGTCGCTGCGCTCCTACACCGACCTCGGCTTCGGCCGCGTCGTGGCGAACCAGGTGCGCGGACGCTTCCTGTCGCACGACGGCGAGCCGACCAGCCGGAAGTACGGCCTCGGCGCGCAGCGCATCGAGCGCTTCTACCTTCGAGCACTGGCGACGCCGCTCCCCGTCTTCCTCGCGTGGGGCCTCGGCGCGCTGCTCCTCCTCAACGGGTTCTTCACCCTCGCGTACCTCGCCCTGGGCGACGGCGCCCTCGCCGGCGGCGAGGCGCTCGGCATGTCCGACCCCTTCCTGCGCGCGTTCTCGTTCAGCGTCGGCATCTTCACGACCACCGGCACCTCGCCGATGCACGCCGTCGGCCCCACCGCGCACTGGCTCGTCGTCTTCGAGTCGTTCTTCGGACCCTTCGTCCTGGTGGCCACGGCGGGCCTGCTCATCGCGCGGCTGACGCGGCCGCGGATGCGGCTCCGGTTCAGCGAATCCGCCGTGGTCGCGCCCTACGAGGACGGCCGCGGGCTCATGTTCCGCATCGTCAACGTGCAGCCCGGGGAGCTGAGCGACGTGCAGGTGCGGGTGAGCATCACCCTGTTCGAGGACTCGAACGGCCGGCGCGAGCGCAACTTTTATCCACTCGCGCTCGAGCGCGCTTCGGTGGACCTGTTCACGCTGCACTGGACGATCGTTCATCCGATCACGGCAGACAGCCCGCTGCGTGGCCTCACTCCGGATCGCCTGCGCGAGTCCCAGGCCGAAGTGCTGGTGCTGGTGAATGCGCACGAAGAGACCTTCTCCACTCGCGTCACGACGCGCGCGTCGTACTGGTGGGATGAGATCCGCTGGGACGCGAAGTTCTCGAGCATCTTCGCCAGCTCCCCCGACGAGGTCGTCGCGATCGACGTCGAGCGCCTGGATCGCCTCGAGCGGCTCGAGCCCGGGACCACCAGCAATCCCGCGCCGAAGGAGCTCGAGGCCCCGTCGATCGTCGCGGTGCGCTGACGCGCTAGCGGATGTCGCCGGCGCCGACGCGCACGGCTTCCAGATCGAGGTCCTGCTCCAGCTCGCGCAGCACGTCGTCGGAGATCGCGCCCTCGTTCCGCAGGCGCACGAGCATCCGTCGCTCGGCGCGGAGCAT
>DATFOL010000128.1:0-3891 GCA_035265545.1 Gemmatimonadaceae bacterium
ATAGTAGTAGTCGGCGCGCACGACCTTCGCCGCACCGGCGAGCGCGGCGTCCACGTCTCCGTCGCGGCGCAGGGAGCGCTGTGGCGGCTTCTTCGCCAAGTCGGCCGCGGTCGCGGCGATCTCGCGGCTGCTCAGCGAGGCCGCGACGCCCTCTTCCCATTCGACCACGAGCTTCTGGCGAGCGGACTTCGCGAGCCACCAGCTGTCGGCGACGATGGCGACGCCGCCGAGCAAGCCGGTGAGGTCAGTACCGACTCCCTCGACGACGAACGCGTGGCGGACACCGGGCTCGCGCTTGACGACATCGAGGTTGGCGCTCTTCACCTTGCCGCCGAACACGGGGCACTTCTCGTACATCGCGTACAACATCCCCGGCAGCGTGATGTCGACGCCGTAGAGGGGCTTGCCAGTGACGATCGCATGATTGTCCACACCGCGCACGCGCGTGCCGACGATCTTGAAGCTCTTGGCATCCTTGAGCGCGACCTTCTCGAGCTCGGGCGCGGGCACGGTCGCCGCCTTGTCGAGAAGCGCAGCGTACCGGAGGCGGCGTCCGGTGGCGCGATGCACCACCGTACCGGACGCCGTCTCACACTCGGCCACCGGCACGCCCCACGTATCGGCGGCGGCAGCGACGAGCATCGCACGCGCCGCGGCACCGACGCGGCGCATCGGCAGCCAGTTGTTTGGCGTCGCGCCGCTGCCGCCCGCCACCTGGCCCGTGAACTTCACCGAGTCGAGCCCGGCCTGTTCGATCTTCACGTCCTTCCAATCGACGTCGAGCTCCTCGGCGACGAGCATCGGAAGCATGGTCTTGACCCCCTGCCCCACCTCCGGATTCTTGGCGATGATCGTGACCGAGCCGTCGGGCGCGAGGCGGATGAAGGCGTTCGGGGTGAACTCGCCGGCTGGCGCCTTGGGCGCTCCAGCCGCGAGAAGCTCGGCGGCACCGGTGGAGTCGAGGATGGTACCGAGCAGGAGCCCGCCGCCGGCGAGGGCGGAGACACGGAGGAACTGCCGGCGGTCGACGCGCGCGTTGAGGGTCATGGTCGCGTCCTCAGTTGCGCGGCGCGCCGGCCTGGCGCGGCCGAGCGGTGGTGGCCGCTGGCGCGGCAGGGCTGGCGGCGGATGCGCCGGCCGCCTTGTGAATCGCCTCGCGGATGCGCTGGTAGGTGGCGCACCGGCAAAGGTTTCCATTCATCGCCGTGGTGATCTGCTCGTCGGTCGGCGCTGGATTCGTCGCGAGCAGTGCGGCGGCGGACATGATCTGTCCGGCCTGGCAGTAGCCGCACTGCGGCACATCGACCTCGTCCCACGCGCGCTGCACGGGATGCGATCCGTCGGTGGACAGTCCCTCGATGGTGGTGATCTCGGCGCCCTGCAGCGCGGAGACGGGAAGCTGGCACGACCGCACCGGCGCGCCCTTGAGGTGCACGGTGCACGCGCCGCACTGGCCGACGCCGCAGCCGTACTTGGCGCCCTTGAGATCGAGCATGTCGCGCAGCACCCAGAGCAGCGGCATGTCGGACGGAGCGTCCACGGTCGTGGGCTTTCCGTTCACCTTGAGAGAGACCTTCATGAGATCGAGAATCGGGGTGACAGTCGGAACGACGCGATCGCGGAATCGACGGATTGGACGGATGACGCTGATCCGCACCAAACCACGCTTCGACGTAGTGAAGCTATGAAAGGTCTACGTCCGAGCGGGCCGAGACGTTAGTCGAGCGGCGGACAGGCCGAGACCCAAAATTGGGCTCGAGGCCAGGTCCGCAGCAAACGGTGCCGGACTCAGCTCTCCGAATGGACCAGCGCCCACGGGGCGGAAGGCAGCTTCGCGACATCCACCTTGATCTCCGGGAACGGCTCGTCCTGCGCGTCGAAATGGAAGCGTGCGACGCGCTGCTGGAGGTCTTCGATCAGGACGCTCAGGTCCTGGACCGACGATGCGATCGACTGGTTGCCGCGCACCGCCGAGTGCGTGACCCGGGAGATCGTCTCGACGTTCTCGCTGATGTGCGCCGTGGTCGAGGACTGCTCCTCGCTCGAGGCGCGCACCTGCTGGATGCAGCCGAGCATGCGCTCCGCGTTGGCGATGATCGCGTCGAGCGCGCCGCCCGCCTTGTCGACGAGCAGCTTGCCTCGCTCGACCTGACCACCGACTCGACCCATCGCCTCCACCGCGGTCTCGACCTCGCGCTGGTTGTGCTCGATCACCTTGGCGATCTCGCTCGTCGCCTGCGCGGTGCGCTCCGCGAGACGCTGCACCTCCTGCGCGACGACGGCGAAGGTGCGGCCGTGCCGACCCGCACGGGCCGCCTCGATCGCCGCGTTGAGCGACAACAGCTCCGTCTGATCGGCGATCTGTTCGATCACGCGTGTGATCGCGCCGATCTGCTCGCTGCTCCGTCCCAACGACTGAACGGTGCGAGCGGAGATTCCGACCGTGGTCACGATCTCGTCCATTCCGGCGAAGGTGTCGCGCACGATGCGACCACCCTCGTGCGCCTCCATACCCGAGCGCTGTGCGATCTCCGACGCTTCGGCGATGGTGGATGCGCTCGCGGACACCGTCTGCGCCATCTGCTGCGCGGCGCCGGCGACGAGCAGCGTCTGACTGATCTGCTCCTCCGCGCCGCGGGTGAGCTCCGTGGACTCGCCCTGGATCTGGCGGCTCGTCTGGACGGTGGAGTCGAGCACGTCGCGCACCTGCTGGACCATCGAGCGGATGTTGGCGACCGCCTTGTTCACACCGGAGCGCAACCGGCCGATGGCGTCGTCATTCTCGACCGAGAGGGCGACGGACAGATCGCCCTCGGAGAACCGCTCCATCGCACCGAGGACCTCCAGCACGTTCCGCTCGAGGTACTGCTGCGCGCGTCGGTCGCGATCGGCAGCTTCGGCGAGCGTGGTATTCATGTGCTCGAGGCTCTCGCGGCGCTCGCGCTGGATCCGGAGCGCGTACCGAGCGCCCCATGCCGCGGCGAGGAGAACGATGGCGCGGAACCACCAGGACGCCCAGAAGGGCGGGACGATCCTGATCTCGAGCGACGCGCCCTGTTCGTTCCAGACACCGTCGTTGTTCGTGCCCTTCACGCGGAAGGTGTACTTCCCCGCCGGGAGGTTCGTGTAGGACGCGCTGTGCTTCGTGCCGACCTCGTTCCACGCCTCGTCGAGCCCCTCGAGCTTGTAGGCGTACTGATTCTTATCCGGCGCCACGAAGTCCAGCGCGGCGAACTCGATGGTGAAGACGCCCTGGTCGTGATGCAGCACCAGCTTCTTCGCCACGGTGATGCTCTGCGCGAGGGGCGAGCCCTTGGCGCCGATGCCGACCGGCTTGTTGAAGAGCTGGAACCCGGTGAGCGCGATCCGGGGTACGTGGGTGTTCTCCACGATGCGATCGGGCTCGAACATGTTGAAACCCTTCGCGCCGCCGAAGAACAGCGCACCGCTGCGCCCTCGATAGTACGAGCCGATGTTGAACTCGCTCCCCTGCAGCCCATCGGCGACGGTGTAGCTCTTCGCCCTCCTGGTGGCCGGGTTGAAGCGGACCATCCCGCGATCACCGCTGATCCAGAACTGACTTGAGCCGTCGATGGCGATCCCGTTCACCGCGCTGCCGGGCAGGCCATCGGCCTCGGTGAAGTGCTGGAGCTTGTTGGTGCGGCGGTCGAGACGATCGAGTCCATTCTCGGTACCGATCCACACGATGCCCGGCTCCGACTCCACGAGCGCCTGCACCGACGTGCCGCTGATGCCGTCCTTGCCGGCCGCGTACTCGCGCATCTTCCCCGTGCGCGGGTCGTACTCGTACAACCCGCGCCCGATCGTGCCGAGCAGGAGCAGGCCGTCGCTGAGCTCGACGATGTTGCGAATCTGCGATTGCGGGCCCTT
>DATFOL010000129.1:0-8685 GCA_035265545.1 Gemmatimonadaceae bacterium
GAGCGAGCGGCGCGAGCTCAAGTTCCAGATCTTCACGGAGCTCGATCGATTCGTCGAGCCGACCGCGGTGCTGGCGACGAACACGAGCTCGATCTCGATCACCGAGATCGCCGGACGTACGGCGCACCCGGCGCGGGTGATCGGGATGCACTTCATGAATCCCGTGCCGCTGATGCAGCTCGTCGAGGTCATCCGCGGACTCGCGACGTCCGAGGAGACGATGCAGCGCGTGCTCGAGTGGAGCCGCGCCGTGGGAAAGACGGCGGTCGAGGTGAACGACTATCCGGGCTTCGTCGCGAACCGGATCCTCATGCCGATGATCAACGAGGCCGTGTATTGCGTCATGGAGGGCGTCGGCACGCCGGAAGCGGTCGATACCGTGATGAAGCTCGGCATGAACCACCCGATGGGCCCCCTCGCGCTCGCCGACTTCATCGGCCTCGACACGTGCCTCGCCATTCTCGAAGTGCTGCACGACGGGCTCGGCGATTCGAAATACCGACCGGCGCCGCTGCTGAGGAAGTACGTGGCGGCGGGGTGGCTGGGGAAGAAAACGGGGCGGGGATTCTATGCGTACTGAGAACCCAGTTGCTACGCGAGTTACGCAACGCCGCTCGGACGAATGCTGAATCCTCTGACCGAGCAACAGCGTTCCATCGTCGATCTCGCGCGGCGCTTCGCGGCGGAGGAGATCGCGCCGCATGCCGCGCAGTGGGATCGCGAAGCGTGCTTCGATCGCGGCGTCGCGGAGAAGCTCGGTGCGCTGGGGTTCCTCGGAATGATGATTCCCGAGGAGTGGGACGGTCTCGGTCTCGACACGCTCACGTACCTCATGGCGCTCGAGGAGATCGCCGTGGCCGATGCGTCGACGGCGGTGTTGATGAGCGTGCACAACTCGCTGCCGACACAGATGCTGCTCAACTTCGGCACCGACGAGCAGCGCGAGCGATTCCTGAGACCCATGGCGCGTGGCGAGAAGATCGGCGCGTTCGCGCTGAGCGAGCCCGATGCAGGGTCCGACGCGTCGTCGCTGACCTGCCGAGCCGAACGCGACGGAGACGACTGGCTGCTCACCGGCACCAAGGCCTGGGTGACGACGGGCAGCCACGCCGACGTGATCATCGTCATCGCGCGCTCGACGCCGCTGTCCGACACCCACAAGTCGCGTGGCATCTCGGCGTTCATCGTGACGCCCGACCTGCCGGGCTTTCATGTCGGGAAGAAGGAAGACAAGATGGGCCTGCGCGCGTCGCCGACCGTCCAGCTGAACCTGGACGGCATGCGCGTGCCCGCCGGCAACCTGCTCGGCGAGGAAGGCCAGGGGTTCGTCTACGCGATGCGATCGCTCGATCACGGGCGACTGGGCATCGCGGCGCAGGCACTCGGGATCGCGCGCGCGTCACTCGAGCACTCGCTCGACTACGCCGCTCAGCGCTCACAGTTCGGAAAGCCGATTCGCGATTTCCAGGCGATCCAGTTCAAGCTCGCCGACATGGGCGCGCGGATCGCTTCGTCGCGCGCCCTGCTGCACGCGACCGCCGCGGCGAAGGACCGCGGCGAGTCGACCACGCTCTACGGCTCGATGAGCAAGCTCCTCGCGAGCGAGACGGCGATGTGGGCCACGCAGCAGGCCATCCAGATCTTCGGCGGCTATGGTTACGTCAAGGACTATCCCGTGGAGCGCCTCTTCCGCGACGCGAAGATCACGGAGATTTACGAGGGGACGTCGGAAGTGCAGAGAATCGTGATAGCAAGAGAGTTATTCGCCGAACGGGGGTGAGTTGGTGAGTTGAGTGCAGATCCCTCGACTCGCTGCGCTCGCTCGGGATGACGGCTGGTGGCGCGCTCGCTCGGGATGACACCGGTCGCGGCGCTCGCTCGGAATGACACCGGTCGCTGCGCTCGCTCGGGATGACATGGGGCGCTGCGCTCGCTCGGGATGACATGGGGCGCTGCGCTCACTCGGGATGACAGACGGGTCGCCGGGCACGCGCTGTCATCCCGAGCGCAGTCGAGGGATCTGCACCTGTCGTGGCCTGTGTCGTTCGACTCACTCACGCACGCACTAACTCACTAACTCACTAACCCACCGCCACCAACATGTCCGACCCTTCACGCAAGGTCCTCATCGCCTCCGACCACGCCGGCTTCGCGCTCAAGGAAGCCCTCGCGGCCGAGCTGAAGGCGCTCGGATACGAGGTCGACGACCTCGGACCGGGGTCGGACGCGTCCGCTGACTACGCCGATTATGCGCACCCGCTCGCCGAGCGGGTGTCCAGCGGCGAGGTGGAACGGGGAGTGTTATTGTGTGGCACCGGCCTCGGCATGTCGTACACGGCCAATCGCTACCCGCACGTGCGGGCGGCGGTCGCGTGGACACCCGAGGTCGCGGCGCTGGCCCGCGAGCACAACGACGCCAACGTGCTCGTGCTGCCGGCGCGATTCGTCGGCACCGAAGAAGGCAAGGCGATCCTGAAGGCGTGGCTCGACACTCCCTTCGCTGGTGGCCGCCACGCGCGGCGCATCGCGAAGATCGAGCGCGACGCCGAGACGAATACTTCTACCGAGGAGAAGTCCTGATGTCGTCCTGGTCTACTTGGGAACGTTGTCCCCCCGGGGACGCTCTGCGCGATGCCGACCCCGAGATCGCCGGTCTCATCGAAGAGGAGATCTCGCGGCAGAACGACGGGATCGAGCTGATCGCCAGCGAGAACTTCGTCTCGCCAGGCGTGCTCGAGGCGATGGGCTCTCCCCTCACCAACAAGTACGCCGAGGGGCTTCCCGGAAAGCGGTACTACGGGGGCTGCGAGGTGGTGGACAAGATCGAGCAGCTCGCCATCGACCGGGCGAAGCAGCTCTTCGGCGCCGACCACGCCAACGTCCAGCCGCATTCGGGGGCACAGGCCAATGCCGCCGTGTTCCTCGCCTTCCTCAAGCCGGGTGACACGTTTCTGGGCATGGACCTCTCCCAGGGCGGCCACCTGACCCACGGGTCGCCGGTGAACTTCTCCGGCCTGCTGTACAAGGCCGTGTCATACGGACTGAACGACGACGGCTACATCGACATGGACGCCGTGCGCAGCCAGGCGCAGGCGCATCGGCCGAAGATGATCATCGCCGGCTACAGCGCGTACCCGCGTGTGATCGACTTCGCCGCCTTCGCCGAGATCGCGAAGGAGGTGGGCGCGGTGTTCATGGTGGACATGGCCCACTTCGCCGGCCTGTCGGCCACCGGGGTGTATCCGTCGCCCGTGCCCCACGCCGATGTCGTGACGACCACGACGCACAAGACGCTGCGCGGGCCGCGGGGCGGGATGATCCTCTGCAAGGCCGAGCACGCCGCCGCCGTGAACAAGGCGATGTTCCCGGGCACCCAGGGCGGCCCGCTGGAGCACGTGATCGCGGCGAAGGCGGTGGCGTTCAAGGAGGCGCTCGAGCCCTCGTTCAAGACGTACTCGCAGCAGATCGTCGCCAATGCGCAGGCGCTGGCGAAGGCGCTGGTATCACGCGGCTACCAGCTCGTTTCGGGCGGAACCGACAACCACCTGATGCTCGTAGACCTGCGTAGCAAGGGTCTCACGGGGAAGGCGGCCGAGAAAGCGCTCGACCTGGCGGCGATCACGGTGAACAAGAACACGGTGCCGAAGGAGACCCAGTCGCCCTTCGTCACGAGCGGCATCCGCATCGGCACGCCGGCGGTCACGACCCGCGGCATGCGCGAGCCGGAGATGGAGCGCGTCGCCGAGCTGATCGACCAGGTCCTGATGTCCGCCGAGGATGCGAGCGTCGCAGAGCGGGTGAAGGAGGAGGTCCGCACGCTCGCCGCGGCGTTCCCACTCTACCCCGCACCTCAGCCCGCCCACCGGTAGCCTGACGTCCGGGGCCGGAGTTGTGTCCGACGACCCCGGACGCCATACTGCACCAGCCGCCGAGCCCCCACGGCGGCCACCGAAATTCCGCACGCGTTCGCCAGCCGCGCCGACCCCTCGGATGCGCCGAAGCACCGTTTCACAGGAGTCGTCAACACCCGTGCCCGAGCTCGCCTTTCGAGACGGCATCATGGACCGCATCCGCATGCGCGAGCAGCGGTTCGACGAGCGCGCCTATCTGTTCGTGCTCGGCGCGCTCGAGTACTGCCAGCAGCGGCTACCGGAGCGCCGGCATATCACGGGGCGCGAGTTGGCCCTCTCCTGCCGCGACCTCGCGCTCGAGCGATTCGGGGTGCTTGCCCGCCTCGTGCTCGAGAGCTGGGGGATCCGCAGCTCCTCGGACATCGGGGACGTGGTGTTCACGCTGGTCGACCTCGAGCTCCTCATGAGCCAGCCGACCGACTCACGCGACGAGTTCGTCGCGGTGTTCGACTTCGACCAGGCGTTCGAGCGCGACTACCCCTGGTGCGCGCAGCTCGTCTGAGCGACGCGTGACCACCGCACCGCTGTGACCCTGCCCGCCGAGCTGCCGGCCTGCCGCAAATGCAGCGCGGGCACGCTCCTCCCCCTGAGCGACTACGGCCGCGACGGGGCGCCCATCACCTACAAGGCATGGGTGTGCAGCAACCCCGACTGCGGGTTCAACGTCCGGATCGACAACGGCGAGCTGGGATACGGGCGCGCGGTCGGCGCCTCTCTGAAGTAGCCGTCGCGCGTTCGTCCGCGCGCATCGGCACGCTCGCATGAATCCACGTCATCTTCCCGTCGCCGTCGTCGACGCAGCCCGCGCGTCGGCGTGCGACACGGCCGCGATCGACGCGGGCATCCCGTCGCGCGCGTTGATGCAGCGCGCCGGAGCGGCGGCTGCCGCGGAGATCGCGCACTGGTTCGGCGATCGACTCGCACACGGCGTTCTCATCGCGACAGGACCTGGTAACAACGGCGGCGACGGGTGGGTCGTGGCGCACGCGCTGCACGCGGTCGGTGTGCGCGTACGGGTCGTGGAGTGCGCGTCAGCGATGACGGCCGATGCGCGAGCGGAGCGAGCCCAGGCCCTCGCCGCCGGCGTGGAAGTGTCCGCCCGGACCAGCGACCTCCTCGCGGGTGGCGAGTCCATCGTCGTCGACGGGCTGCTCGGCACGGGCCTCTCGTCGAATGGGCCCCTGCGCGGCGAGATCGCCGTTGCGGTCGAGAAGCTCCAGCTCCTGGGCGACCGGGGTGCAGCGGTGGTCGCGCTGGACGTGCCTACCGGGCTCGCGGCGAGTACCGGACGGAGCGCGACCGATCTTCGCTGCGCGCGCACGATCACCTTCGGCACCATCAAGAGAGGACATCTCGTCGCGCGCGGAGCGTGCGGCGCCATCACCGTCGTCGACATCGGGCTCGGCGCGCACGTCCGGGAGGCGTCCGAGCGGATGCACCTCGTGTCGGATGCATGGTTCGCCGAGACGCTGCCGCGCATCGAGGCCGACGCCCACAAGGGGGCGCGGAAGAAGATCGCCATCTTCGGCGGCGCCCATGGAATGGCTGGCGCCGTGGTGCTCGCCGCGCGCGCCGCGCTACGAAGCGGAGCGGGGCTCGTGCGCTGCGTCGTCGCCGCCGAGTCGCTCCCACCGATCCAGGAAGCGGAGCCCGCGGCGCTCGCCGCGACGTGGCCCGAAGACGACGCCGGGCTGCGCGCGATCACCGAATGGGCGGACGCGATCCTCATCGGTCCCGGCCTCGGTGGCGGCGCGGCGCGCGAACTGGTGACCAGGATGCTCTCGGCCTGGAATGGGCCCGTCGTGCTCGACGCTGACGCGCTCAACGCCTTCGCCGGCGACGTCGCCACGCTCGGCCGGTTGCTGGCGGGGCGTCAGGCGTTGCTCACGCCGCACCCGGCGGAGTTCGGACGGCTCACCGGCCAGGACGTGTCCGAGGTCCTCGACGGCCGATTCGAGCTGCCGTCGACGCTGGCCGCCGCCACGGGCGCAGCGGTGCTGCTCAAGGGGGTACCCACCGTGATCGCCGCGCCGTCGGAAGCGACGCGCGTCGTCGCCGAGGGGACGCCCACGCTGGCCACCGGCGGATCGGGTGACATGCTGGGCGGAATTGCGGTTACCCTGCTGGCCCAGACTGGCGACGCCGCTGTCGCCGGTGCGCTCGCAGCGTTCGCGCACGGCCGGGCGGCGGCCGCCGTAGGAACGAGTCAGGTGCGAGGACACACGCTCGACGACGTCATGCTCGCGCTCCCCGCCGTCTGGTCCACCCGCGCCGCGCTGGCGCGGCCTCCGGTGCTCGTCGAGCTGCCGGCCGTGGGAGAGTCCAAACGGTGACGGACGCTGCACCGCGCGCGCACCTGCCGCTCGGCTCCGGGGGGGAGTTCGACGCGATCCGCGCCATGCTCCGCGTCTGGGGCACGAACGCCACCGGGATCGGTGACGACGCCGCGTTGCTGACCGTGCCCGCTGGTGAATCGCTCGTGGTCAGCACCGACGCCTCGTTCGAAGGCGTGCATTTCCGGCGCGAGTGGCTCACGCCACGCGAGATCGGCGCGCGCGCCGCGGCGGCGGCGTTGAGCGACCTCGCGGCGATGGCCGCCACGCCGATCGGTCTGCTGCTCGCGCTCGGAATTCCCTCGAACTGGCGCGGCGAGCTCGACGAGCTGGCGCGCGGCGTCGGTGAGCTCGCAGCCGCGGCCGCGTGTCCGATCGTCGGCGGAAACGTCACGCGCGCCGGGGAGCTCTCGCTCACCATCACGGTGCTCGGCTCGAGCGCGCGGCCGCTCACGCGTGCGGGCGCGCGACCTGGCGACGTCCTCTACGTGACGGGAATGCTGGGTGGCCCGGGCGCGGCGCTCGACGCGTTTCTCAGTGGCGCGAGGCCACGCGACGTCGAGCGTGCGCGGTTCGCCGCGCCGCGGCCCCGTCTCGCCGAGGCACGATGGCTCGTCGAGCGTGACGCGACCGCGGCGATCGATATCTCCGACGGGTTGGTCGCCGACGCGCGGCATCTCGCCGCCGCGAGCGCCGTCCGCGTGGCGCTGGACGTCGCGTCGCTCCCGTGCATCGAGGGCATCTCGCCCGAGCGCGCCGCGTCGAGCGGGGAGGAATACGAGCTGCTCGTCGCCGTTCCGCCACGTGCGCGGGTCGATGTCGAGGCGTTCTCCGCACGCTTCGGGATGCCGCTCACTCTGGTAGGCCACGTCTCCGAGGGGGAGGGCGTGAGCGTCGACCGCAGCGGCGACCGCGTTGACCTCTTCTTCGGCCACGACCACCTTTCGTGATGCGCACCGTCCTGACGGTCCTCGCGGTGGCGTTCGTGACCATCCTGCTCGCGCCGGTGGTCATCGTGGCCCGGCTGTTCGGCGTGCATGAAGGAGAGCACGGCGTCGCCCAGTGGTGCATGCGCAACTGGGCGCGCAGCATGCTCGTAGCCGCGGGTGTGAAGGTGGTGGTGCACAATCCCGAACGGCTGCTGCGCGGGCGCGGGGCGGTGTACGTCTGCAATCACGTGAGCTGGTTCGACGTGTTCGCCATCGCGTCGGTGCTGCCGCGCTACACCTTCATCGCCAAGTCCGAGCTGCGAAAGCTCCCGCTCTTCGGTTGGGGAGCGGAGTCGGCCGGCGTCGTCTTCCTCGCACGCGACAACCGCAAGTCCGCGTTCGAGAGCTACAAGGGCGCCGCGAAGGTGGTAGTGGAGGGGAAGAACGTCGTCGTCTTTCCCGAGGGCACGCGCGGGCGAGAGTACGGTCTGCGACCATTCAAGAAGGGCCCGTTCGTGCTGGCGATCGCCGCGCAGGCGCCCGTGGTACCCGTACTCATTTTCGGCGCGCGCGAAGTGATGCCCAAGGGGACGTTTCGCGTGAGACCGGCCATCGTGCACGTCCACTTCCTGGATGCGGTCGAGACCGCAGGGCTCGATTACGAGCGCCGGCACGACGTCATGCAGACGGTGTGGACCCGCATGGCGGACTGCCTGCGGACCGAGTACGGGGTGACCACGAGCGAGCACCCGATCGCCGAACCGGTGAGCGAGAAGACCGCCTAGCTCCGGTACGAGCGACTCCGACCGCCTGGCGACCCGACGGGCCCGGAGCAGTTATCTTACGGGCTCGATCCCACAAACCCTGAACCAATCGACATGCCCGCCATCATCGCCGACATCGTCGCCCGCGAGATCCTCGACAGCCGCGGCAATCCCACCGTCGAAGCCGACGTCATCCTGTCCAGCGGCACCGTCGGCCGCGCCGCCGTGCCGAGCGGCGCGAGCACGGGCGAGCACGAGGCGATCGAGCTGCGCGACAACGACAAGGAGCGCTACCTCGGCAAGGGCGTGCAGATGGCGGTGCAGAACATCACCGAGACGATCGCGCCCGCGCTCGCCGGCTCCGATGCGACCGACCAGATGTCGCTCGATGCGTCGTTGATCGAGCTCGATGGCACGCCGAACAAGGCGAACCTCGGCGCGAATGCGATCCTCGCCGTGTCGATGGCCGCCGCGCGCGCTGCGGCCCAGGAGCTCGGCCTGCCGCTCTGGCGCTACCTCGGCGGCCCGCTGACGCGGGTGATGCCGGTGCCGATGATGAACATCCTCAATGGCGGCGCACACGCGACGAACACGGTGGATCTGCAGGAATACATGATCATTCCCGTCGGCGCCGAGTCGTTCGCCGAGGGGCTGCGCATGGGCACGGAGGTGTTTCACGCGCTCAAGAAGGTGCTCGTGAAGCGGAAGCTCAGCACCGGCGTCGGCGACGAGGGCGGCTTCGCTCCGG
>DATFOL010000130.1:0-9166 GCA_035265545.1 Gemmatimonadaceae bacterium
ATCACGGGCATCTCGATCACCGACAGCGCGGGCCGGCCCTTCCTCAGGGCCGACTCCCTCTCGGGGCGCTACTCGATCGGCAACTTCCTGCGCAAGCGCATCGTGATCGGCGACCTGGTGATCTACCAGCCGGACATCCTGATCGAGAAGCTGCCGGGCGACACGGCCTGGAACTATCGGCGGCTGTGGCCGGCCTCGGCGCCCAATCCCGCCGACACCGTGCCGGGGTTCGGCTCGTGGATCCGGTTCGACAACGCGCGCATCGTCTCGGGACACCTCACGGTGCGCTCGCCGTGGTCGCCGCGCACGGGGATCGACGCGCGCGCACGCGACAGCCTGGTGAAGGAAGCGCTCTCGGGGAAATCACGGTTGATGGTCATCGAGACCTCCGGTGGCTTCCAAAAGGTGATCGAGCTGCGGGAGCTGACCGGACGCTTCCCGCTCGTCCAGCTCGCCGACCCGAGCACGAAGGTCCGACTGCTCGACGTGGCCGAACTGCGCATGCAGGCCCTTCCCTTCCGTCCGCCCGCAGCTCAGATCACCGCCATGGCGGGCCGATTCCGGTTCGACGACGACTCGGCATGGTGGAAGGGCGCGCGCGTCGAATTGCCGGGCTCGAAGATGAGCGGCGACGGCGTGTATGTCATCGACAACGGCGACATGCGGATCACCGCCACCGGCGAGCCCGCCGCGTTCGACGACTTCCGTTGGCTGTACCCGCACATGCCGAAGGAAGGCGGCGGCACGGCCGCGATGCTCATCCAGTGGCGGGGCTCGACCCAGGACTACGTGATGCGAAGCGGAGACCTTCGCACCGCCGGCGCTCACATCCAGGGCGACCTCGGCATCACGATGACCGACACGATCGCCTTCCACGACACGGATCTCCGGTTCACCGGCCTCACGACGAAGCTCATCGAGGAAGTCGCGCCGGCGACGAAGTTCCCTCGGCAGGGAGTGCTCTCGGGTCGCGCGAAGCTCGATGGCTCGTTCAAGCGGATGGATCTCGATGCCGACGTGACCTTCGCGACGTACAACCGCGGGACCAACCGCGTCGTAGCAGATGGCGTGCTCGGCCTGTCCGGAACACCGGTAGTGGTGAGCGCGAACAACCTGCGCATTCGGATGGCGCCGCTTCAGATCGACATCGCGAAGCTACTCTTCCCCACGCTCCCGATCGGCGGAACGCTCACGGGCACGGCGACGCTCAACGGCTCGGGCGCGCGCCAGCTGGTGATCTCACCGCTCGACGTCGTGCATCAGGACGGTCCCAACCGCTCGCACGCGGTGGGGCGCGTCGCCGTACACACCACCGGGCGGCAGACGATCGACGTCGACGTTCAGACGCGTCCGGTGTCGCTGGCGGAAATCTCGAAGTTCGCGCCGGCGCTCGCGCTCAAGGGTTACGCGAGCGGTCCGTTCCGCGCACGTGGTCCGCTCGACGCGCTGCAGATCGATACGCGGCTCACACTGCCGGGCGATGCGATCTTCGGGCTCAGCGGCACGGTCGACTTCAAATCGAAGGAGCTCGGCTACGACGTCGTCGCCGACGCGACGGCGCTCGATCTCAGCCAGGTCATGACGAAGGGGCCGAGCACTGACCTGACGGGTGGTGGGACGGCGCGCGGACGGGGCACGAAGCCGGCGACGATGACGAGCGAGCTGGACTTCGCGTTCGGCCCGTCGCGCTTCGACACCGTCGCCGTCGACTCGATCGCACTGCAGGCGCAGGTGGCGAACGGGATGGCGAACGTGGCGCGCGCCGAAGTGCGCGGATCGGGCGCGCAGATCAACGTCGCCGGACAGTTCGGGCTCGACGCCGCGCACAGCGGCGCGCTCACCTATTCCGTCGTCATCGATTCGCTCGGGACGTTCGCGCGCTTCCTGCCCGCGAGCGCCGGACCGGACACCGGCTTCGTGCCGCCGCGTCCACGCATCGTGGCCGAAGCGATTCGCCGCGCACGCGCGGACTCGGCGCGTATCGCGAGACAGACGGAAGTGGCGCGCGCGGTGAGCGGCGCGCCCCCACTGCGGGTCCAGGTGGACACGCCGCGCGCCATTCCGCGCAACGTGCTGGCCGGCTCGTTGCGCGCGACGGGGACGCTCACCGGCTCGATCGAGCGGTTCAACCTCCAAGGCTCGGCGAACGCGACGGGACTCATCGTACGCGGCAACGCGGCGCGTCACCTGGCGACGACCTACAGCTGGACCGACGCACGCACTCCGCAGGCGAAGATGGTCGTCGCCGTACGCGCCGACACGATCAGCGCCGCTGGCTTCGCCTTCGACAGCCTTTCGGCCGACCTATCGTATCTGAAGCCGAGTGGCGCGGTCGCGGTGCGGGTGCGACAGAACGACGCGCGCGACTACGCGCTGAGCGGCGAGTTCACGCTCGACAACGAGCGCAACGAGCTCCGCCTCGCCGAGGTCGCGCTGCGGTTCGACACCACGACCTGGCGTACGACGCATCGTTCCTCGATTCGGTGGGGTGGACGCGGGATCGAAGTCGTGGACCTCGAGCTCGTGAACGGCCGGGGCCGCATCTACGCGAACGGGCTCCTCCCGACCGAGGGTCGCGCCAACTTCGACTTCCAGGTGCGACACTTCGCGGTCGAGAACGTGGCCGAGCTGCTGCAGAGCGACCTGCCGGTGACTGGGCGGGTGAGCCTCGATGCGCACGTCGAAGGCGTAGCGACCGATCCGCGGCTGAATGGCCGGCTCGACTTCGTGAACGGAACCTACAACGCGATGTCCGTTCCGGACGTGCACGGCACCTTCGCGTACGCGAGCCAGCGCCTGACGACGAATGCCACCGCGAGCGACTCGACAGGCCGATTGCTCGCGCAGGTGAATGGCGCGCTTCCGATCAACCTCGCGCTGAGTGGCGTGACCGGCCCCCGAGTGCTCGACGCACCGATCGACGTGAAGGTCGTGTCGGACAGTCTGCCCCTCTCGCTGATCCCGAACTTCACGAGCATCGTCACGGAAGCAGGTGGGACGGCGCGCGCCAACGTCACCGTCGGCGGGAGGCTCAAGCAGCCCGAGCTCCGCGGAGCGCTCACGCTCGACCGGGCGAGCTTCCGTCTGACGGCCACCGGTGCACGTGTGCAGGACGTCAACGGCTCCGTGCGCATGACGGGAGACAGCGTATTCGTGGACTCGATCGCGGGCACCTCGAACGGTCCCATCCGGCTCGCGGGCACGCTCGCGGTAGGCAACTGGCGTGAGCCCGCGTTCAACCTGACGTTCACCGCACAGGATGCCGAGCTGCTGAACAACGAGATCGGCGAGGTACACGCGAACGCCGACCTGAGGATCACGGGCCCGTTCGCGCACGCGAACGTGACCGGACGCGCGTCGGTGGTGCATGGCGTCATCTACATCCCGGAATCCAGCGGGAAGAGGCTCGTCGGCGCGGGCGACCCGACGCTGTTCGCCGTGGTGGACACCGCGGTCATGGGAGAGCAGGAGATCTTCCCCGCGCAATCGGCGCTGTTCGAAGGGCTCACGGTCGACGTCGCGCTCACGGTCGACCGCGGCACGTGGGTCCGCTCGAAGGACGCGAACGTCGAGGTTTACACAGACGGCCCGCTCCAGGTCTCCGTGCAGGGCGACGCCCTCACGCTGGTCGGAGTGGTGAACGCGGACCGCGGCGAGTACACCTTCCTCGGCAAGCGCTTCCAGATCGCGCGCGGCTCGGCGATGTTCATCGGCTCCCCCGACCTGAACCCGACGGTGCAGGTCACGGCCGAGTATCAGGTCAAGGCGGCGACGAACGTGACCAACATTCGCGTCGTCGTCGGCGGCACCGTGAAGCAACCGCGCGTCTCGCTCGAGAGCGACGCACAGCCGCCGCTGTCGCAGAGCGACCTGCTGAGCTTTCTCGCATTCGGCGAGAGCTCGGGCTCGCTGCTGCAGCTCGGCAGCACCGGCACCCTCACCGGCGGCACCCAGGGCGGCAACGTCGTCAACGCCGCGAGCTCGCGACTGGCCGGCGTGGCGCTTGGCGTCGCGATCGACGAGCTCGAGGGCCAGGCAGCGCGCTCGCTCGGGTTGGATGTGTTCAACGTGACGCCCGGGGAGCTGCCGGTGTTCCAGGGCGAGAGCGGCGTCGAGTCGTTCCTGCGAGGGACCGAGATCCAGATGGGCCGCTACGTGAGCCCGAGTACCTTCGTGTCGGCCGTGACGACGCCCGGTTTCTTTGCCTGCGGCGGCGGAGGTGCAAACAGCTCGTGCGCCTCGCCGGGCTTCACGGTCCAGTACCGCACCAACAAGGGCTACCGGTTCGAGACGAGCCTCACTCCGCGGTACATACTCAACACGCCGACGCTCGATGGGCAGACGGCGGCGTCGACGAGCCAGTTCGGGGCGTTTTTGACTCGGGAGTGGAGGTTCTAGGAAGGGACTACAACGGCGAGTACCGAGTACCTCGGTACTTTGGTACGGAGACCCGGTAAGGTGGCCCCCGGAAGGCACTTCGGGAGCGCGACCAGGACAATCCGAATAACAACAGCGCGTCCCGACCGAGGGACGCGCTGTGCATTCAGGGGAGTAGTCGCGAGAGTCTCGGTACTGGGTACCCTGGTACTCGGTGCTTCAGTGGCTCTCGCCTTTGCCTAATTCCTCGAGCAGCATCGCCGCCGCTCGCATCCCCTTCGTGAAGTTGTCCACGCTGATCCATTCGTCAGGAGCGTGAGCGTTCTCGCCAGGAAGGCCGAACCCCATCAGCAGCACCGGAGCGCCGAGGACGCGCTCGAAGTCGCCGACGACAGGGATCGAGCCGCCCTCGCCCGTGATCACCGGCTCGCGACCGAACGCGGCGGCGAGGGCGCGGCGGGCGGCGTCGAAAAGCGGGCCATCGAGCTCAGCTCGCCATGGGCGGCCGCCGTGGAGGTGGGTCACCTCCACCTGCACTCCCTCCGGCGCCACCCGGTGCACGTGCTCGTGCATCAGGCGCTCGATCTCCGCGGGGGCCTGATCGGGCACGAGCCGGCAGCTCACCTTGGCCATCGCTCTCGCCGGCAGTACGGTCTTGGCGCCCTCACCCGTGTAGCCGCTGAGGAGACCGTTCACCTCGCACGTCGGACGCGTCCAGAGCCGCTCGAGCACGGTGTACCCGCGCTCACCGCCGAGCGCGACGGCGCCCGTCTCCTCGCGGAACGCCTCGTCCTCGAACGGCAGTCCGTGCATCTGCTCGCGCACGTGCGCCGGCCATTCGCGCACCGCATCGTAGAAGCCGGCGATCGCGACGCGACCGTCGGCATCGTGCATCGTCGCGAGGATGCGCGCGAGGGCCATCGCGGGGTTCACCACCGCGCCGCCATAGCTGCCGGAATGGAGATCCTGCGCCGGCCCCCGCACGTCGATCTGGAAGTACGCCAGGCCGCGAAGCGACGAGAGCACGCTCGGCAGTCCCGGGGCGAACATCGCCGAGTCGGAGATCACCACCGCGTCGCACCGCAGCAGCTCCGCGTGCGCCTCGATGAACGGCGTGAGATGCTCGCTGCCGGTCTCCTCCTCGCCTTCGGCGAGCACGATCACGTTCACCGGCAGCCGCCCGCGCACGGCGAGGTGCGCCTCGAGCGCCTTGAGATGGAGAAAGAGCTGTCCCTTGTCGTCCACCGAGCCGCGCGCGTAGATGCGTCCGTCGCGGATCGTCGGCGCGAACGGCGGTGACGTCCACAGGTCGAGCGGCTCGGCGGGCTGCACGTCGTAGTGGCCGTACACCAGGACCGTGGGCGCGCCATCCGGGGCGCCCCGGTACTCGCCCACCACCACCGGATGTCCCGCCGTCTCGTGCACCGCCGCCGTGAGGCCGGCGGATCGCAGCGACTTGGCGACCCACTCCGCGGTACGACGCGTGTCGGCGTCGTGCTCCGAACGCGCGCTCACGCTCGGGATCGCGAGCAGGTCGAACAGCTCGCGGCGGATGCGCTCGTCGTTGGCGGCGAGATACTCGTCGAGATCGCGGGGAACGGCGGTCATCGGTCGCTGGAGAAAGGAGGAACACGAGGGACGCGGAACTTACCTGGCGGCGCGGCGCATCGAGAACGGGGAGAGCACACTGCGCGGCCAGTGCCAGCATGTGTTAGTATTGCCGCGTCAACTGATTTGCGCGATCGCTTCCCCCACCAGGCTTCTCCGAGCGATTCGTCATGCCCCGACGCAGCATCACGCTTCAGGATGAGATCAAGCAGACCAGGCCCTTTCGATCGTCCGCCGAAGAGGTGGTAGTGAGCATCCTCCGCACGGCGGCCGTGATGCAGCGCAGCCTCGCGCAGGTCGTGGAAGCGCACGGCATCACCATCCAGCAGTACAACGTGCTTCGCATCCTGCGCGGCGCAGGCGAAGCGGGGCTGCCGACCTTGGCCATCCGAGATCGCATGGTCGAAGAGGCAGCGGGGATCACGCGGCTGCTCGACAAGCTCGAGGTCGCCGGACACGTGGTGCGCGAGCGCTCGACTCCCGACCGGCGCCAGGTGCTCTGCCACATCACGCCGAAGGGGGAGAGCCTGATCACGGCGCTCGACGCGCCGATGGATGCGGCGAACCAGCGCGCCGGCTCGCACCTCGACGACGACGAACGCCAGCAGCTGATCGAGCTCCTCGGCGCGGTTCGCGCCTCGATCAACCACCCACGGTCCGAGGAGCGTGATCAGGGCTCAGTGCGCGAGGGCCAGCCGCCGCGGTAGCCGTCGAGCCGCCAGAGGCGCCGCACCGAGATGGTGTCGGCGCCGCGCAGCAGGGGCACGAGTGCGCCACGGCTGACGCTGGAGAAGTAGGGCGCGAGCCGCTCCACGTTCTCATGCACGCCGGTTCGCTCATCCAGCGCGAGGACGAGCGCATCGCCGACGCTCGCGCGCGAGGCGAAGCCCGGCCACAGCTCGTAATGGTTGTGCCGTCCGCTGAGGCACACGCACAGCACCTCCGGCTGATCGGGCAGATGATACGCCAGCTCGCTGACGTCCTGATAGCGATCCGCTCCCACCCAGGTCTGCGAGTGGTGAACGCGCCGGGCCAAGTCCACTGGCTTCGCGAGATCGTCCCACCCAGCAGCGCGGGCGATGGGGTCCCGCCGCGCGGGCAGCGGCAGCACCGGCGCGAGCGCGTGGAGGTACAGCACTCCGACGAGCACCGCCGCGAAGGCGAGCCCACCGCGCCACCACCGGGTGAGCACCGCGGACGTCGACGTCCCCATCATCGACCCGAGCAGCGCGACCCCCGCGATGTACGACGGCGCCGGCCAGTTGGCCTCGACGCGACGGTGGATCGCGCTGTAGATGAAGAAGCACCAGCTCCCCGTCGCCACGACCGCGAGCGCGAAGTGCATGTCGTCCTTCGGGCGGCGCAGCGCACGCCACACGGCCAGCGCGACGAGCACGAAGATCACCGGCGTCACCAGGCCGAGCTGTCCGCCGAGGAGATCCAGCTCGCGATTGAGCGCCGAACCCTTCGGTCGCCCGAGCCCGTGCTCGAGCTGGAAGCGAAAGGAGATCCAGTCGTGCGTCGCGTTCCAGTGAAGAACCGGCGCGAACACGAGCGTCGCGAGGATGCACGCGACGTACGGGCCAGGTTCGCGCAGCCGCTCGCGAAGCGAGGGGCGGAGCAGCACCGCGGCCGCGACGCTGAGCGGCAGAAGGAGCGACGTGTACTTCGACGCGAACGCGAGCCCGACGCACACCCCCGCCGCGGACCACCAGCCGAGCGACGCGCGCGATCGCGGCGGTGACTGGAGCGCGCGCACCACCGCGTACACGGCCACGGACTCGAACGCGAGCAGTGGCGCATCGGGCGTGGCGAGCACCAGGCCCGCCGCGGCGAGCGGGATGAACGCGAAGGTGAGAGCGGTCACGAGCGCTGCCCTCGCGCCGGCGATGCGGCGCGCGGTCGCGGAGGCGGCGAGCGTGGCGACCGCGCCAGCGATCAGCGGGAAGAACCGGATGACGAGCGGCGCCGGGGAGACGCTGAACAGCGCGGCGAGCGCGGTGCCGGCGCGGATCAGCACCGCGATCATCGGCGGATGATCGAAGTACCCGCCGGAGAGCCGGCGCGACCAGTCCCAGTAGTAGGTCTCGTCCGGGAACAGCGGCAGTCGCGCGGCGAAGAAGATCCGCACGAGCAACGCCGCCGTCGTGATGCCGACGGCGGCGCGCCACAGCCTCGCGTCGTCGTCGGCGGTTGTCGCCACGCTAGGGCTCACCCGGACGGCGTCGGCGCATCCCTCGTGCCCAGGACAGGAGAACCAGGACGGCGATCCACGCCATCCACACCACGCGCTCGTCCACGCTCAGGGTGCGGAACATCCCCCACGCGACGAGGGGCACCGTCAACGGCACCGCGATCCCGTCGTCGGTGTCGGCAACGTAGCGCTCGACAACCCTCGTCGCGCCGCGTCCACCCGCGCGCAGCGTCACCGTGATGGCGCGCGACACCTCGGCTGGGGGGACGCCCCGCCAGCCCGGGAGCACCAGCAGGGTCCACGCCGACGCCGCGTGGCCCCAGCCGTGATGATCGCTCCCCGCCACGAGCGCCAGGTTCGCGCTGTCGGCGATGTCGAGGATGCGCGCACGCTCCTGGCGGCTCTGCGCCAGCCCGCGCGGCGCGCCGTCGACGATCTCGATCGCGCGCACCCCGGCCGTCGACGGCCCCTTCGCCACGATCACCTTCGACAGGTTGCCAGGGATCGTCTCGATGAGCACGGGCTCGTTGCCGGGAACCAGGCTCGCCAGCCGCAGCGCCTCGGTATCCACGTCCCGCAGCGCCGGATCGAGGATGCCGCGATACATCCGGTCGGCATCGAGGATGTTCACGTGCTCGCCCTGCCAGACCGCCTCGATCGCCGGCAGCAGGATCGTCCGCTCGCCCGACTGCTCCGGGTTGTTCGCCCACCCTTCGCGCGCACCCTCGAAGGTGCGGTGGTCGCTGATGTACGCCGCGTCGAAGCCCGCCTTGCGATGCCACGTCCGAACGTCCTCCACCTCCCAGTTCCAGCGGCCGTCGTGCGAGTACTTCGTGTGCGCATGGAAGTCGACGGCGAGCACGTCGGGTCGCGCCGTCTCCAATGCCGCCATCGGCCGCGGCACGAGAACGGCCACGGCGTACAGGCCGACGAGCAGTACCAGCGCGATCCCGATTCTCGCCGCAATTCGCACCGCGCGCCGGGTGG
>DATFOL010000131.1:0-3760 GCA_035265545.1 Gemmatimonadaceae bacterium
GAGCCGCACAAGCGCGCCGAGCTCGTGTTCGATCGCACCACCGGCGCCGAGGTGCGGTGGCAGCCCTTCTCGGCGGGCACTCCGGGACGCCGGCTCCGCTCGATCCTCCGCTTCGCCCACACCGGTGAGGTGCTCGGCGTCGCCGGACAGACGATTGCCGGCGTCGTCTCGCTCGGGATCTCCTTTCTCGTCTATACCGGCCTCGCCCTCACCCTCCGCCGCTACGTGAGCTGGCGTCGCCGGAAGGAGCGGCGCGCCGCCGCGGCGGCCGGCGCGCCCGTCCAGGCGTAGCGCTACTTGAGGGCGTCCATCGCGCCGGTGTAGCTGATCGACTGGTTCATCTGCATCTCGCCCATGGCGCCGCTCGCCTTCACCGGGCCTTCCAGCTTTCCCTCGCGCCGCCGCGCCACCAGGCGCCCGGCCTTCGGCGCGAACACGAAGTAGCCGTCCTCCTCCCCGGTGAGCTGCGCATCGGTGCGCATCCCCTGATTGGGGACCGGCGCCGAGATGTTCGCGCTCAACGCCTGCTTCATCCGCACCACGAGCGCGGCGGTCTCGCCGACGGTCGTGTCACGCTCGACGCGATAGTCGGCCGTTCGCACCCAGCGTGCGAAGCGCTCGGCGGTGCTGTCCGTCTGCGTCGTGGTGTCCGACCACGCGAGCCCCACCTTCAGTGGCTGCGCGGGGAGCCGGAGGAAGAAGTCGTCGAACTGATGCGAGAGATCGGTCACCCCCTGAAGGCTCGCGGGCCACTTGGGCGCGTTCACGTTCTTCACGCGCCCGCGCGCGTCGAGCCCCAGCTGGAACTGCTGCTTGAGCGCCGAGTCGGTGGCCGGTCGCTGGTCTCCCTGAGGACCGGAGACGGAGATGGCGAGCGAATCGTACCACGCTCGCGCCGAGTCGCCCGGCATGCGCATGAGCGAGATCGTCGCGCGCTGCTCCACCGACATCGGCATCTCTCCCTGCGGCATCGTCAGCTTGATGCGGAGCTGCGTCGTCTCACGGAAGCGCAGGGTGTCGCGCGACGTCGAATAGGTGGACTGCGCGACCGCGGGCAGTGCCCACGCGAGAAGGAAGACTGAGGACAGCAGGGTGCGGGGCATCGCGATAGCTCGAGTGATGGGTGGCATGGCACTGTACGTTGGACCCAGTGCGCGGGTTCCGGAGGCGACACGACCCTCGACGGAAGCATACTGCTCGCACAGAATTTGTCGTCCCCCACCCCCCTCCGTCCCATGCCGTACACCGACCAGATCGTCCTCGTCCTCCTGCTGCTCTGCCTGTTCGGAAGCCTCGTCTACCAGTGGCGCCAGGGGCTCCGCGGCGGCCGGCTCGCGTTGGTCACCTTCGCGATGTTCTACGCACTCTCCGTCATCAGCGCGTTGACGATGCACTGCATCGATCTGATGTACGGCTGGAGCCATCATCTCACGTCGTTCGGCACCGGGAAGCCGTTCGCATGGAACTGGCACCTGTACTCGTTGACGCTGTTCGGGGTGCTGCTGATCTGGTTCGGTGTCCAGTGCCTGCGTCGGGCGCTGCGGATGGGCCGCGGCGATGTGGCGGCGCGGGGAGAATTCCTCCGCTTGGTGGTCGTGATGCTCGCGATCGTGCTGCCGATCATCCCGATCCAGCCATTCTTCGGGGCGATCGCCTCGGCGCTTTCCGTGATCGCCCTGCTGGTCGTCGCCCTCGGCGGGCGCTCAGCCACCGGAACGGCGGAGTTGGAGCGCTACGCTTCGAGGCGCGGCTCCCAGGCGTCGCCCACCAGGCCGGGCACACGCATGCGGGGACGCTCCGACGGCGACGGGAGCGAGGGGGTGTCGAGCATGCCGAACCGGATCTGCGCCAGGCGCAGCTCGACCGCGACGTCGGCGATCAGGTCGATCTGCTTGTCGGTGAGCCGCGGGTGGTTGTCTCGCAGCTCCGCCCGCACCTGGATCAACGTCTCGGCGCGATCGGGTACTGCGGGAACGTCGGTGCTGGTCGCGGTCATCTGGTCTGGCATCGTCGCATGTGGATGAGAGGGGGGCCGCTCGATCCTGCATGACAAAGGAGACGTGAATTCGTCGATCCCATCACCGCGCGATCGTGATCTGCATCACGCGTCGGGGAGGACGAGAAGGGACGGCGTCTTGTTCAGCCGCCGTCCCTTAGTCTTAATGCTGTCTTAATCCAGGCCGGAGCGCCAGTCGGGTCCTCCCGATTCCCTGTCAGGGGAAGTCCTTTTCTGGCGAGCTCTGCCATGGAAAATCTCCGCATCCCGCACCCGTGACTGCTCCCGGCACCGCGCTGCCTCCCGAGCATCGCCCTGCGTCCCCGCACTACGCCTGGGTCGTGGTTGCGATCACTTTCGTCGTCCTGCTCGTCTCGGCCGGCGTGCGCGCGGTGCCCGCCGTGCTCATGCTCCCGCTCGAGGCGGAGTTCGGCTGGCTCCGCACCACGACCTCCGCCGCGCTTTCGGTCAACATCCTGCTCTATGGATTGACTGGCCCGTTCGCGGGCTCGCTGATGGCGCGCGTCGGTGTGCGGCGGGTGGTGCTCGTCGCGCTCGCGCTCCTCGCCTCCGGCGTCGCGGTCGCGCCGCTCATTCGCGAGCGCTGGCAGCTCGTCGCCCTCTGGGGACTCGGCATCGGGATCGGCACGGGGCTCATCGCCGTCGTGCTCGCCGCCACCGTGGTGAACCGCTGGTTCGTGGCGCGACGCGGCATGGTGCTCGGCATCCTCACCGCGAGCGGCTCGACCGGCCAGCTCGTGTTCCTGCCGATGCTCGCTCGCGCGACCGAGCGCTACGGCTGGCGTACGGCGGTGCTCGTGGTCGCGGCGATCGTCGCCGCGCTGATTCCGCTCACGGCGTGGCTGCTGCGCGAGAGCCCCGAGAGCATGGGCCTTCGCGCGTACGGCGCACCCGAGACGACCGACGCGGCGACGTCCGGCGCCCGCGTGGAGAGTGACGAGCCGCTCGGTGCGTTCACGGTCCTCCGCAGCGCGGCGAGCACCCGCAACTTCTGGGTGCTCTGCATCTCCTTCTTCGTCTGCGGTGCGTCGACGAACGGATTGATCGGCGCGCACCTCATTCCCGCGGCGCACGACCATGGGATCCCGGAGGTTCGCGCCGCGAGTCTGCTGGCGTTGATGGGACTCTGCGACCTGGTCGGCACCACCGCGGCGGGATGGATGTCCGACCGATGGGACAGTCGCTGGCTGCTCGCCGCCTACTATGGATTGCGCGGCCTGTCGCTGCTCTTCCTGCCGTACGCGCTCGCCGGCGCGGATCCATCGCTCGTGCTGTTCGCGGTGTGGTATGGGCTCGACTGGATCGCAACCGTCCCGCCGACGGTGCGACTGGCGAACGAGGCGTTCGGACGGACGCGCGCACCGATCGTCTTCGGGTGGATCGCCGGCGGGCACCAGCTCGGCGCCGCATCGATCGCGCTCGCCGCGGGAGTGCTGCGGGTGAGCTCGGGCCGGTACGACCTCGCGTTTCTCGGCGCCGGCGCGCTCTGCCTCGGCGCCGCCGCACTGTCGCTCGCCTTTCGGCGCGAGCCCGTGGAGACCGCACCGCGCGCTCTACCCCTCCCCCCGCCGCTCCGACCCGCGTAGGATCGTCTCGTCCCGGAAGGGGTGCGCGTGCTCCCCGCACGGGCGAGCATTCCGGCGTCCTCGTCCCGCGCGCGTCAGTGGCTTCCGCAATCTCCGTGATCCGACAATCCGGCTCCACGTCGAGCCGAGAGCCGTCGCAGCGGCACCTCTTCCTGCG
>DATFOL010000132.1:0-13567 GCA_035265545.1 Gemmatimonadaceae bacterium
CCCCATGTAGAAGGGGAAGTACGAGTGGGCGATCTCGTGCTCGGCGACGAACTTCGAGAAGACGGTGTCGGCGTAGCTCTCGTCGTTGGCCATCATCGGGTACTCCATCCCCGCGGGGCCCTGCACGACGGTCGTCTTCTCATATGGGTACGGCACGCCGGGCCAGTTACGTGAGAGCCACTCCAGCGCGTGTCCGGCGAAGCGGACCATGTGCCGGTAGTCGGCCGCTGTGTCGTTGTACGCCGCCTGCACGCTGACGCGCGGCCGCTCCCCTGGCTCGACCGCCACGCTGCCAGCGTCCCACACGTAGTGGTCGCTCACGGCGAAGGCGACGTCGGGGATGTTGGTCGCGCGAAAGCGCCACGCGTTGACTGGCTGCTGCACCGTGACGCGATGCGTGCGCATCTCATCCGCGGTGGCGACGTGGATCGTCTGCGCCGCGGTGAGCGAGCTACGGAAGCGCTGGAGGATCTCGGGCTGCAGCACCTCCGCCGGATTGAGCAGCGTGCCGGTGCCCCACACGAGGAAGTTGGCGGGCACCTTGACGGTGACGTCGTAGTCGTTGAAGTCGCTGTAGAACTCGAGCCGGTCGTCGAATGGCGTCGTGTCCCACCCGCCGTAGTCGTCGTAGACGGACACGCGCGGGTACGCGTAGGCGAGGAAGAAGGTCGTGGAATCGATCGCGCCCTCGCGCCCACTCTCCTTCGACACGTCGTAGTGCCAGTCCACGGAGAGGCGCACGGAGTCGCGCGGCAGGAGCGGCGTCGGCAGCTCCACGCGCTGCACGGTGAACCCGGACTCGGCGTCCCAGGGGACGGCCTTGCCGTTCACCGCAAAGGCATCGATGTGGACGCCCGAGGTGAGATAGTCGGGGTTCGCGGTGCCGGCGCGCGTGGCGCCCGGCTTGTGGATGTTGACGATGAGGCGCATCACGAGCCGCGACAGGGTGTCGGGGCTGTTGTTGAAGTACACGATCTGCTCGGTGCCGGTGACGTTCCGATTCGGCGGCGAGGTGGTGAGGGTGATCGTGTACCTGGCGCGGCTCTGCCAGTAGCGCGGGCCCGGGCGGCCGTCGCGGGACCGGGTGCCCTTCTCGTACGCGGCCGCGACGCCGCGCGGCACGTAGAGCGACTGCGCGTGCGCCGAGGCGACGCCGAGCCAGAGCGGCGCGAGGGCGGCGAGCACGAGGAAATAGCAGAGATGCGCACGGCGCGTCGCGGAGGTCGATCTCATTGAATGGGCAGTCGGGTTCTCGGTGACGACGGCAGACCACCATACGGGCGTGGTCGCACGGGCATGACCGGAAGGTACGGGGAGTGGCTCGGGCACGTATTGGACGTCCGAGCGCGGGCACGGCCAGGGCTCACCGACGCGGCGAGGATGGCGCCACCCCCGCGTCGGTCGGAGGCACGTACCGGCGCAGGTGCAGCGAGAGCGACCCGATGATCGGCACCTTGCTCCGCATCTGCACGAGCAGATGGCGCTGGTCGTCGCTGAAGAACAGCTCGGCCTCGCCGCCTTCGCCGAACAGCCCCGACGTCTTGATCGTCGGACGCACCACCACGGTCTGGAACGTGCCCGCGGGCACCGTCACCGTCTCGCGTCGCACGACGCGGAGAACGATGGGGTTGGCGTCCGCCTTGAAGTAGCGGTTGATGGTGTAGGTGTCCCCGACCTTGAGCGGGAGGCTGCGCGCGAAGTAGAGCATCGACACGTCGTCCAGCGGCTCGTCGGTCGGCAGCGCGAGGGTCTCACCGGTGTCGGCGCGGCGGTACTGCTTCCGCTCGGGGAACAGCTCGTACGTTCGCTGCCGCCGCTTCCCGAGCTCGCGCTGGTCCTGCACGAACCGTCGCGAGAACACGTTCCGCTGATCGTTCCACGCCGCCGCATCGCCCCACGACTCGAAGCGGTCCTCTACCTTCGCCGGACCGACGCCTCCTTCGATGCTCAGCACCGCATGATAGGTGTCGTGCCCGTCGACGACTTCGCGACCGAGGACCTCCATCACACCGGAGCCGGCGCTGATGACACCGACCTTCAGCTGGTACTCCGCCCGCTCGAGCGGCGCCTTCTGCGCACCGCCGATGGACGGGATCCCGACGCTCAGCGCGCTCGCCGCCGCCAGCAGCACGGCTCGCGTGCTCGACCGAATCCTGCCGCCCATCAGCCCCCCGTGATCGGTGTTGGTGTGACGCGGCCATGCGCCGCAGTGGGGTGGACAGGGCGCAAAGACCGTGCGTAACCGCGTCACGATGCCGACGCGGGTGGACGACTACTGCCGCTCGACCCGGTAGCGGAGCCAGAGCACGTCGTCCGCTCGCCGCTCGACCGACTCGAGGGCCAATCGATGCGGCGTGACGTCGTCGCCTTCCACGTCGAAGAGGGCCGGCGTCCCGATGCGTCCGTCCGCAACCGGCGCGACGAGCAGGCTCACCTCGTCGACGAGCCCCGCGCGCAACATGCCGCCGTTGATCTTGCCGCCGCCCTCGAGCATCAGCGTGCGCACGCCGAAGCGCGCGGCGATCTTCTCGAGGGCGAGCGAGAGGTCGACGTCGCGCAGGCCCGCGAGCAGATACGAGACCTTCCGCTCGCGCAGGAAGGCGAGGTACTCGTCCGACACGCGCTCGGCGAGGATCGCGACGACGTGATCGCCACCGATGTCGTTGGTGTTCCACGCCAGGCGGCCGTTGGTGTCGACGGCGAAGGCGAACGAGTCGTGATCTCCAGGCGCGACGAAGTCCTCACGCGGTGGGCCGTGGTGCTTGCGGGCGATCTCCGCGTCGGCGCGCACGCCCTGGGCGAAGTGCTGCTCCATCGTCACGCGGCCGCACAGCCAACCGTCGGCGCCATAGCTGTCGTGGACGAGCTCGTACTGGCGGCGTCCTTCCGCGGACTGCGGCCAGCCGTCGGTGAGAATGCGTCCGTCGACGGACGACATCATGTGGCAGATCACGCGCGGGCGGCGAGAAGCAGGCGTCGTCATTTCCTCAGGTGGTCTCCCGTCGAGTGGACTCGCTCCGTTCCTCCGTGACGCTCTTGCGGCGGATGCGACTCAACGTCTCCGGCGTGATGCCGAGGTAGGTGGCGAGCATGCGTGCCGGTACGCGTGCAACGAGCTGCGGGTATCGTGCGACGAAGTCGGCGTAGCGCTCCTCGGCCGACGAATGGAGGCTCATTGCGAGCCGCCGCTCCATCGCTTCGCGGCTGCGCTGGAGCCCCATGCGGAAGGCGCGCGCACCTTCGGGATCGAAGGTGAGCAGGCGATCGAACGACGGCATGTCGAAGACGAGCGCCTGGGACGGCTCGATCGCATCGACGAAATAGGTGGCCGGTGTGCCGGCGGTCGCACTCTGGAGATCGCCGATCCAGCCGATCTCCGGGGAGAAGCGGATGATGCTCTCGTTCCCGTTCGCGTCGAAGGCATAGGTGCGGAAGAGGCCGCGCGTGACGAAGCCGCCGCGGTTGCTCACCTCCCCGGGCCTCAGGAAGATCTCGCCCTTCTTGAAGTCGCGCGGCACGAACGCCGACCTGACCCACGCCGCCTGCTCGTCGGTAAGCCGGGTGTTCGCGAGGATGGTGGAGAAGAACACGTCGTGCGGGTCGGCGGCCGACACGGGCGACGCGGCGGGGGGACGCGACCGCGCGCCTCCGGACATCGCGACCGTGTCGAGTCGCTGGAGCAGTTCGGCCGCCGACTGCGGACGGGCGCCTGGGTCCTTCTCGAGCAGTGCGTCGACGAGCGCCGAGAGCTCCGCGGCTATGTCCCGCCGGATCTCACCAACCGGGCGGGGGCGCTCGGTGAGATGAAGGGCGATGAGGCGCATGGGCGCCATACCTGCGAACGGCGCGGCACCGGTGAGCATCTCGTAGGCGACGACGCCGAGCGCGTAGAGGTCGGCGCGAGCATCCACGTCGGGCTCGCCACCGAGCTGCTCGGGCGCCATGTAGCCGATGGTCCCCAGTCCGAGGCCAGTGCCGGTGAGCCGCTCGCCGATCTGGCTCTGTGCCAATCCCCGCGCCACGCCGAAGTCGGCGAGCACGGCGTGCCCGTGCTGGAACAGGATGTTCTCTGGCTTCACGTCCCGGTGCACGATTCCGATCGCATGGGCGACGGTCAGCGCATCGGCCAGCTCGCGGACGATGCGCATGGCCTCCGTCACCGGCAGTGGTCCCTCGCGCTCGAGACGCGCGCGCAGCGACTCACCGGGCACGTACGGCATGACGTAGTAGAGCAGTCCGTCGCGCGCGCCGGCGTCGAGGACGGGCAGAATGTGGGGATGCTGGAGGCGAGCCGTGACCAGCATCTCGCGGCGGAAGCGCTCGGCGCTCACCTCGCTTGCCGTGTCGGGCGGAAGCAGCTTCACGACGACCTGTCGCTGGAGCGCGGGCTCGGTCGCGAGGAAGAGGCGACTCATGCCGCCGGGCGCGAGCTCGCGATCGAGCGCGTAGCGATCACCGAGCGCGTGCTGGAGCTGCTCCTGAAGCGTGGCGGCCATGACGACGGCACCCGATGCGAGCGGACGCTCAATGTATGATGCTCCGGACACGGACGATAGCGCGAGCCGGAGTCGGCCACGGCAAAGCTTGCGACAGGCGCGAGTCACCCGGGCGGCGAGACGTCGATTCCGGTCGAGCGGATGGGTGCCTCGGACGCCGTCCGCCACGGCAATGTGGGCCACCAGCGCTCCGCCGGGCGCAGCGCGGCCGGCTCGACCATCCCGCCTGGTCGTGGCGTGGCGACGCGCACGTCATGCTCCGCCGCCGCGGCGAGCACGCGCTCGATCGGCTCGGTCCAGCCGTGCAGGGCGAGATCGAACAGCCCCCAGTGCAGCGGGAGCATCACGTCGCCGCGCACGAGCCGATGCGCCGTCACCGCCTGCTCGGGGCCGAGGTGCACATCGGGCCACAGCGCGTCGTACGCGCCGATCTCGATCATCGTCAGGTCGAATGGGCCGAGCCGCTCGCCGATCACGACGAACTCGTTCTGCATCGCGGTGTCGCCGGCGTAGTAGACGCGCTTCGTCCGTCCCGCGATGGCCCAGCCGCACCACAGCGTGCGGTCCCTGCTCCCGAGACCGCGTCCGGAGAAGTGGCGCGCCGGCGTGGCGCTGAGCGTGATGCCGGCGACGTTCGTCGACTCCCACCAGTCGAGCTCAGTGACGTCGCTCGCGGGTACGCCCCAGCGACGCAGCCAGTCGCCGACGCCGAGCGGAGTCACCCAGCGAACGCCCCGCGCGGCGAGGCCGCGGACGAACGCCTCGTCGAGATGATCGAAGTGGTCGTGGGAGAGCACGACGGCGTGGACGCCAGGCAGCTCGGCGAGCGGCAGCGGCGACGGGTAGAACCGCTTCGGACCGGCGAACGACACGAACGACGCCCGCTCGGCCCACACCGGATCGATCAGCAGCCGCACATCGTCGATCTCGAGGAGCGTCGTCGAGTGCCCGAGCCAGGTGACGCGAAGCCCGCTCGCCGGCGGTGTCGCGTAATCGGCCGCTGTACGAGATTCGACCGGGATCGGCGACGTGGGCCGGCGATGCTTCGATCCACCGAAGAAGAACTCGCCAGTCGCACGCCAGATCGCGCCG
Source organism: Gemmatimonadaceae bacterium (assembly GCA_035265545.1). Lineage (GTDB taxonomy): Bacteria > Gemmatimonadota > Gemmatimonadetes > Gemmatimonadales > Gemmatimonadaceae > AG11. The sequence goes on from DATFOL010000132.1 coordinate 5,589, forward strand.
TCGTGACGCGGCAGCCGATTTTGGAACCGGCCGTCGCGCCACTGCGGCGAGCGCTCGACGCGCTGCCGCGACGACAGCACGTCTCCACGACTCATTGCTCGAGTTTCAGAAAGGCGAGGCCGTTGTTCGGGTTCATCGGGATCACCAACTGCTTCGCGCCGGCATCGTAGCACATCGAGGCGGCGTTCGGGATGTTGCGCGCGATCAGCTCGGCCGGGCGGCCGGGGCGAATGCGAGAGATCCCGCCATTGAGCACGCTGCTCACGTACTTCGTCCCGTCGGGCATGATGACGAGGCCGTCGTTGCCCGCCTGCGCGGCGTGCTCGGTCTTCACGAGCTTCCCGTCCCGCGAGAAGGTCAGCACCGCGTCGTCGCCGACGTTGACGACGACGATGTTTCCCTGCGGATCGAACGCGACGCCGTTGGGCCGACGGAGCGGCGCGCCCTGCACGAGCACGGAGGACGAGCCGTCCGGTGCGATCTTCACGAGCTGCCATGTCGTCGGATCGGGCGTCGCACTGCCATCGCCGGTCTGGGTGGCGTACACCGTGCCGTCGTCCGCCACCTCGATGTCGTTCAGCCACGGCGAGCGCTCGACTCGCATCTCGCCCATCGGCGCGCCGGTCTTCATGTCGAATCGGCGAATGACAGCGACGCTCGGCTCGGTCGCGGTGGTGCCGCCGTCACGATCGGCGACGTAGAGCATGCCTCGCGCGATGTCGCTGCCGTACGGCTCGTTGAGGACGAGTGGCGGCGTCAGCGCGCTGCGCTCGGCGGGACCGTGCACGCCGATCCAGCGCGCCGTGTGGACCGATCCATCGTGATTGATGAACGACACCCACGCGTTGTTGGCCTGCACGTTCTGCGGGACGCCGCGGTTCGGCACCACGATGAGGCCGCGCTCCGGATCGTACGAGCAGCTCTCGGCGGAGTAGATCGCGCCGAAGACCTTCACGTTCGGCGAGACGGCTTCGAACGCACCGCCGGTGGTCGGCACCATCGGCAGGCCGAGGGGATTGCCGACGGAGTAGGGCTGCGGGGCGGGCGGTTGCTGAGCGAGCAGGACGCCCGGGAAGATGCCCGCGGCCAGGGCGGCCGCGGTGGCGAACATCGTGATTCGTTTCATCCGTGTGCTCCACGCGAAAGCGTGATGGGTAGGGAGTGGATCATTCGTCGTCCAGCTCGCGCGTCATCTCGATCATCGTCCGACGGAACCCCAGGGTGGAGAAGAGTCGCTGCGCGGCCTCGTTCCGCTCGGCCGTCGACAGCACGACGCGTGGCGCGCCGCGCCTTCGCAGGAACGCGAGGGCCGCGTCGAGCAACAGGCGACCGACGCCACGCCCGCGACACGCCGGATCGACGATGATGTCCTGCAGGACGCCAGCCGGACCGCGGAGCGACATGTAGTCGTAGTCCTCGACGGTTGCGTACGCGTAGCCGATCACCCGTGCATTCTCCTCGGCGACGAGGACGGCTGCGTCCGCATTGGCGAGTTGCGAGCCAAGGAAGCCTGCATAGCCCGCAGGCGTTCGACGCGATGGCGCGATGAAGCGCTTCGCGTCGAAGTCGTGGTGCACGCCGACCAGAAGCGCACCGAGCCGACCGAGGCTCGGCAGGTCGGCAGCGGTCGCGGACCGGATGATCGGACCGGTCGGCGAGTCGGATGGGGTCACGGTCGGTCGGCTTGCGAGATGTGGTTACCGTTCACGGCGAGTGGTGAAAGGTAAATGGCCGGCGCTGGAGGCCAGGAGGAGCGATGAAAGTCTTCGAGGTCGTGATCGCGCCGTACCCGGCGCTCGTCGCGCTGGCGGGCGCAGCGCTCGCGCTCATCCCCGGCGCTCCGACGCTCGTGCTCGACCCCGAGCTCGCGCTCGCGCTGTTCGTCGCGCCCGTGCTGGTGGACGCCGCGTTCGACTCGTCGCCGCGCGACATGCGCGCGAACTGGCGCGCGATCGCGAGCCTCGCGCTCGGCGCCGTCGCGCTCACCATCGTCACTGTCGCCGGGGTCGCGCGGCTGCTAGTCCCCGAGATACCGTGGGCGGCGGCGATCGCCCTCGGCGCCATCGTCGCACCGCCCGACGCGGCCGCTGCCACCACGGTGCTGAAGCAGCTCCGCCCGCCGAACCGGCTGCTGGTGATCCTCGAGGGGGAGAGCCTGTTCAACGACGCAAGCGCGCTGCTCGTCTACCGGCTCGCCGTGGGTGCCACGGTCACCGGCTTCCTGTCCGGCTGGAGCGTGCTGCCGACGCTGCTCGTGGTCACCGTCGGCAGCGTGGTGCTCGGGCTCGTGCTGTCGCGCGTCACGCTGGCCGTGAACGCGCGCATCAGCGACATGGCGACGGGCGTCGTGGTCCAGTTCTGCACGACGTTCCTCGTCTGGATCCTCGCCGAGAAGCTCCACCTCTCGGGAATCATCACGATGGTGGTGTTCGCGATGGCGGCGTCGCGACGCGCACCCGAGATCATGCCGGCGCGCATCCGCATCCCGGCGTGGGCGGTGTGGGAGGTCGCGGTGTTCGTGCTGAACGTGCTGGCGTTCATCCTCGTGGGCTTCCAGCTCAAGTCCATCGCCGCCCGAGTGAACGCAGCGACGGGCGCACGATACGCCGGCTTTGCCGCTGCCGTGTGCGTGGCCGCGATCCTCGCGCGCATCGCGTGGGTGACCGGGGCGGCGGCGGTGAGCCGGTGGCGGGCGCGCCGCAGAATCGACGCCCCTGGAGCGCGCAACGCGGTGGGGCTCACCGGGCGCGCCGCGGCGGTGGTGGGATGGTGCGGCATGCGAGGCACCGTCACGCTCGCCGCCGCGCTCGCGCTTCCGACGGACTTTCCCTACCGCGACCTGATCCTGACGACGGCGTTCGGCGTCACGCTCGGCACGCTGGTGCTGCAGGGGCTGACGCTCCGCCCGCTCATGCTGCGCCTCGGGCTCGAGGATGACGGCTCGGTCGAGCGTGAGGTACGACTCGCCCGCGTCGAGACGCTGCGTGCGGCGATCGCCGCGGCCGAGGTGTGCCCGGGTGCACAGTCGGCCGCGCTCGTGCGGCAGAGCTACGAGCTCCAGCTTCGGCGCGCCGAAGCCGGGATCGCCGTCGACGGCGCGGATGGAGACGGCGCGGCACCGGACGGCGCCGTCGCGGCGCGAGCGTCGGCGGAGGCTGACGGCGACGACGACGATGCGGCGGTCGTGCGCGTCACGTTCGAGGCGCAGCGGCGCCGGCTCATGGCGCTCCGTGACGACGGTACCATCGGCGATGCGGCGTTTCAGCGCATCGAGGAGGAGCTCGACTGGACGGAGCTCGGCTGGGCGCAGGTGGTGGGGCCGGAACGGCCGCGCGCGGGTGACTCAGCGGCGGGCCCCGCTTGACACGCTGAGCGCGCAACGGCGACACTCCGCTTCACCCGAGAGTCGCTGCCGGCATGGAACTCCTCGAACGTGCAGACGATCTCGCGATGCTGGCCGCCGCCCTCGATGCGGCGGCGGCAGGCACTGGGGCGATCGTGCTCGTCGGCGGCGAAGCGGGAATCGGCAAGACCGCACTGGTCGCCGAGCTGGCACGGCGCGAGGGTACACGCGCGCGAGTCTTGTGGGGCGCCTGCGATCCTCTGTTCACTCCACGACCGCTCGGCCCGCTGCACGACATCGCGCGCCAGGCCGGTCCGCGGCTCGCCGCGGCACTCGGCAGCTCGGGCGGGCGGGAGGCGGTGTTCGCAGCCGCGCTCGACGAGTTGCAGCGTGGCCGTCCGCCCGTGCTCCTCGTCGTCGAAGACGCGCACTGGGCCGACGATGCGACACTGGACTTCCTCCGCTTCCTCGGCCGCCGCGTGGCACGCTTGCCGGCATTGGTGGTAGTGACGTACCGGGACGACGAGACGGGGCCGATCCACCCGCTGCGACGCATGCTCGGCGAGCTGCCCAGTAGCAGCGTGCGACGGATGCGGCTCGGTCCTCTCTCGCCCTCGAGTGTTCGCACGCTCGCGCGCGGTGCACGGCACTCCGACGACGACCTGCACTCCATCACCGGCGGCAACCCCTTCTTCGTCACCGAGGCGCTCGCCGCTTCGGAGGGTGACGGCACCGTACCGATCACGATCCGCGACGCGGTGCTCGCGCGCACCGCCCGGTTGTCGCCGGCCGCGCGCGCCGTGATGGAGCTGACGGCTGTGGTGCCGATGCGCACCGACGCATGGCTTCTCGCCGGCACACTCGCGCCCACCGCGGACGTGCTGGAGGAGTGCGTGGGCGCGGGCATGGTGCACGACGCGGACGGCGCGCTGGCGTTCCGCCACGAGCTGGCGCGTCGCGCCGTCGAGGCGTCGCTGTCACCGGAACGGCGGCGCGTGCTGCACGCGCGCTGTCTGGCATCGCTACGCGATCGCGGCGACGGCGCCGACTACGCGCGACTGGTACACCACGCCGAGGGCGCCCATGACGAAGAGGCCGTCGGTCACTTCGCGCCGCTGGCCGCCGAGCAGGCCACCATCGCCGGAGCGCACCGCGAGGCGGCACGACATTACGCCCTCGCCCTTCGTCGATCCGACGAGCTTTCCAGGGAGGACCGCGCGCTCCTGCTCGAGCGACGATCGTTCGAGTGCTACCTGACCGAGCAGATCGTCGAGGCGACCACTGCACGATACGAAGCGCTCACGCTCTGGAAGTCGCTCGGTGCGACCGAGCGCGTCGGCGACACGCTGCGCTGGCTGTCACGGCTCACATGGTTCGCCGGGGATCGCGCGACCGCGGAGCGTCATGCGGCCGACGCAGTCACGACGCTCGAAACGCTCCCCGCGGGCCGCGCGCTCGCCATGGCGTACAGCAACGTGGCGCAACTCCACGTGCACGCCGACGATGCCGAAGGCGCGATGGCGTGGGGCGGGCGCGCGGCGATGCTCGCCGAGCAGATCGGCGACCTCGAGACGCTCGCGCACTCGCTCAACAATGTCGGCCTGGCCGAGCTGCTCGCCGACCGTCCCGAGGGCCTGGACCAAATCGAGCGCAGCCTGGCACTCGCGCTGGAGCACGGTTGGCAGGAGCACGTCGCTCGAGCGTATACCAATCTGGCTACGGGCAGCGCCGCCATCCGCCGGTATCCGGACGCGCGCGAGTGGCTCGACACGGGGATCGCGTACGCCGACGAGCGCGACATGGATTCCTTTGCGTTGTACATGCGCGCTGGCCGCGCCCGACTCCGATTCGACCTGGGTGAATGGACGGAGGCGGCTGACGACGCGGAGGCGGTGGTGGGGCACTCGCGTGCCTCGGCGGTGAGCCGCATCCCGGCCACCTTGGTGCTGGCGCGCATTCGGCGTCACCGCGAGGACCCAGGCTGGCAGCCGCTACTCGCCGAGGCGCGTGCGCTCGTGGCCGGCAGCGTCGAGATTCCGCGGCTGGAGCCAGTCGCCTGCGCGCACGCCGAGGCCGCGTGGCTCGACGGCGACGCTGGTCGCGTGGGCGACGCGGCGGCGCCGGCCTACGCGCGCGCGCTCGAGCGACCCGTTTCATGGCGCGTCGGCGAGCTCTCGATCTGGATGTGGCGCGCGGGGCGGCTCGACGTCTCGCCCGTCGCCGTGCCGTCGGTAGTGCGCACGCAGCTTCGCGGAGAGTGGCGCGCGGCCGCGGCCGAGTGGGAACGGCTCGGATGCTCCGTGGAGCAGGCCTTCGCGCTCGCCGACGCCGATGACGAGGGGGCGCAGCGCGCGGCGCTCGCGCTCTTCGAGCGCCTCGGCTCGACCGCGGGCGCGGCGCTGGCGCGCCGGCGGTTGCACGCGATGGGCGCGAGACAGGTGCCGCGGGGCGCTCGAGCTACCACGCGCGCGCATCCCGCGGGCCTCACCAAGCGGCAGCACGAGATCCTGATCCTGATCTGCGACGGGTTACGCAACGCGGAGATCGCCGAGCGCCTTTACGTCTCCGAAAAGACAGTCGACCATCACGTGTCCGCCGTGCTGGAGAAGCTCGACGCGCGCTCGCGCACCGAAGCCGCAGCACGCGCCCGGGAGATGGGACTGCTCCCCTGATCCGCGGGCCGACCGCAAGATAGGGAACGGATCGCGCCAAGATGGGGAGCGCTCCCGAGGCGCGCCATTCATGGAAAGGGCATCCTGCGCGTGACCGGAATGACCCGGTCCATCACCACGGCAGGCATCCATGCCCCGCTATCTCGTGGAGCGCACGTTCCCCAACGGGCTTCCTATCCCGGCAACCCGCGAAGGCGCGAACGCGCTCCTCGACGTCGTCGCTCGCAACACGGCCCACGGCGTCACCTGGATCCACTCGTACGTCTCCGACGACCGCGTGAAGACCTACTGCGTCTACGATGCGCCTTCGCCCGAGGCGATCCGGCGCAGCGCGTCGGAGAACAGTCTACCGGTCGACCGCATCGTCTCGGTGCGCGTGCTCGACCCGTACTCCCATCTCGTCCCAGGGGAGGGCTGACCATGCGCATCGATCGCCGAAGTACACTATGCGCCATGATGCTCGCCGCGACGGCGGCCTGTCACCCCGGGACGACCGTCCGAACTCCGGTTCGCACCAGCGAGGCCGATCTCACGCATGCGCAGCGTTTGGGGGCGGATCGCGTGCGCAATGCGACCGATGCCTTCCACGACCATCGCGTCGCGTTGGCCGCCGGCTACACCACCCAGTATCCCGCCGGCTGCGCTGCGTCGTCGGACGGCGCCCAGGGCATTCATTACCTGAACAAGAAGCTCGTCGATGCGAACGTGGACCTGCTCCACCCGGAGCTGCTGATGTACGAACCGCAGACGGACGGCGACCTGCAGCTCGTCGGCGTCGACTACATCGTTCCCTTCGCCGAGTGGAAGTCCGAGACGCCTCCCAGGCTGCTCGGCGTGCCGTTCATGCGCAACGAGCCGCTCGGCGTGTGGGCTCTGCACATCTGGGCCTGGCGGTACAACTCCAGCGGGACGTTCGCGATGTGGAATCCCGGGGTGACCTGTCCACCGGCGCCCCCTCCGATCGCGGCGCACGAGCAATCACACTGAGATGAGCCAGGACGACCGCGTGATGAAAGTCACGCGGTCTCTTCCTGGATCCGTATCGCGCGCGGGGCACGACGCTCGGCTGGCCGCACGACAGTAGCGTACGTCGCCGCCGACGCGACCGCGGTGATCGCCATCATCCCCGTCACCGCCAGCGCCGAGCGTCCGTCGAACAGCGCGGCGACGACGGCGCTCGCCAGCGCGCCAACGACCATCTGCACTCCACTGAGCACGGCGCTGGCGACCCCCGCGATTTCCGGCATCGGCTCCAGTGCGCCCTGCACCGCGTTGGGGCGGACCATGCCGTGCCCCACGAAGCCCACCACGGCGAGCGGCACGATCACCCACACGGTGATCGCGCCGACGAGCGACAGCGCGAGCAGGAGCAGCGCTGACGCGACGATGAGCGCCATGCCCCACGTGATGAGTCTCGTCGCCGCGATCCCCGCGCGGCTCAGCCGAGCGTTGCTCAGCGCGCCGACCATCAGCCCGAACGACGTCGCGGCGAAGAGCAGGCCGTACAACCGCCGCGATACGCCGAGCAATCCGATCAGCACCAGCGAGGAGCCGGAGACGTACGCGAACAGGCAGCCGAAGTTGAGCGCGACGACGATGATGTAGCCCACGCTCACCCGGTTGCGCAGCACTCGCGCGTAGCCGCGCAGTGCATTCCCGACGTCGAAGGCGTCGTCGTGCCGGGGCGGGCACGATTCACCGAGGCGCAGCGAGGCGATCGCCAGCAGCACCACCCCTCCACCGGCGAGCGCGCCGTAGATCGCGCGCCACCCTCCGAGCGCGGCGATGGCCACGCCGAGCGTGGGCGCGATGATCGGCGCGATCCCCGCCGCGAGGTTCACGTACGACTGCCTGACGCGCGCCTCGACGCCGGTGAAGAGATCGCGCACCATCGCGACGACGAGCACGTGACAGCACCCCGCGCCGGTGCCCATGAGGAAGCGCCAGAGCAGCACCGCGCCGAG
>DATFOL010000133.1:0-2188 GCA_035265545.1 Gemmatimonadaceae bacterium
CTCCAGGCTGGTTCGTGGCATTTGCGGTTCAATTCACTAGCTCACCGTCCAACCAACCAACTACCCAACTCACCAACTCATCTGCTCCCACAGTACCGCAAAGATCACCTGATTGGCGAGGTGCTCCTTCGGAGCCACCCGCCGCTTCGCTTCTGCGCTACGAGTGACAGAGATTCCTGGGCGTCCAGTCGGTGGCGGGCGTGGAGCGCGGCAGCGTCGCGTCCTGCAGGATGAGCACGAGCGAACGTCGCACGCCGGTGCCCGTTCCCGTGAGCTGCATCGGGAGACCGCCGCGCACGATGAGGCCGGGGTCGCCGGCGCCCTGCACCTGCTTGCCCTCGGGGGTCTCCAGACACTGCGAGCCCTCGAGGGTGAGCCACGCCTCGGCGCCCGGGTGCCGGTGCACCATCGAGTGCATGCCGGGCTCGAACACCCCTTCCATGTAGACCGCGGCAAACTCCTTCGCGTCGACGAGCGGCAACGGGCCGACGCGCGCGACGTGCGTCGCGGAACGCGCGCGGTACTCGCGCGGCGCGATCGTGAACAGCCACACCTTGCCGAGTGACTCCACCACCGTGGAGCGCGAGTTGCGGCCTCGCGCGCGCTCGGCGCGCACGCGCGTGCGGTAGGAGTCGATGTGCCAGTACAGCGGAGGCGTCCCTTGCAGCGGCCCGAGCTCGTGGCGAGCGGTGATGAAGCATCCGAGCCTGCGTCCATTGCGCTCGGCGACGGGAATGCAGGTGCCGTCGGTCTGCGCACTCAGCGGGGCGGACAGCGAGAGTGCGGCGAGCAGGACGAGCAGTCTGGTCGATCGCATTGGTGCTCCGGAGAGTCGCAGCGGTTGGCCGAACGTCACCTGATCGGCACGGCGGGGCCGAGCGTCGAGACGCCGCTCTCGTCGAAGCTCTCGACGGCCGCCCAGTATGCCTGTCCGACCGTGAGCGCGCGCAGCTCGAGCGCGGTACCCTCGTCGGCGAAGCGTTGATGGGTCTGATACAGCTTCGTGGGTGAGATTCCCCACCGCACGTTGTAGCCGACGGCGCCGGGGACGGGCCGCCAGGTGAACGTCGCGTTGCGCTCGTCGCGGTCGCGGCGCGCGGTGAAGTCAGCGGGCGTCGCCGGCCGAGGGCCGCCGCCGGTACCGAATACGCGAATGTCGCTGATCGCAAGGTTCGCCGCGGCGACGCTCACGTGCTCGTATCGCACGTACCGCGCGCGGACCGGCGCGGGCAGCTCGACGTACGCGTTCGGCCGGTCGCGCGTCTCGCGCGAGAGGTCGGCCGCGGTTCGCCAGCGGCGCCCGTCGTTGGAGAGGAGGAGCCGGAAGCGGGTGACGTAGCTCGAGTCGGTGCGGAAGAGTCTCGACTTGTAGTCCGCGTAGTTCACCTGGATCGCGCGGATCTCGTGCGGTCGGCCGAGATCGATCGTGAGCGATTCGCCGGGCCGGTTCTCGCGCGCCACCCAGAAGGTGCGCGGATTCTCGTCGGTGGTGTGCCTCGCCGGGAAGCTGTCGTTGAGAGCCGACGACGCCGTCGCCGGCTTTCGATAGGACAGGAGCATCCAGCCTGTGAACAGCTCCTCGCTCGACTGCGCGCGCTTCGTCGGGAGCCAGTGCGGGAAGTCGCCGAAGCGCGTGTCGACGTGGAGCTGACCGTCGCCGTCGAAGCCGGCGGGGTGGAGACCGATGCGCCGCTCGAAGTTCCAGTTCACGCCGATCCACGGCGTGCCCGTGGTCCACCAGTTGCCGTGCACGTCCTCGAATGTGTTGCCATGGCCCGCGCCCTGGACGAAGCCACCAGGCTTGTACGCCACCGGATTGTACGGCGCGTAGGCGAATGGGCCAAGCGGATCGTCGGCGACGTAGGTGCCCGTTGCGTAGACGTTGTACTCGGTGCCGGGTGCGCCGTACTGGAGGTAGTAGCGGCCACCGTGCTTCGTCATCCACGCGCCTTCCATGAACGGCTTGATCGTCGAGTCGCGGTGGTCGCGGCCGAATCGCTCCCAGCCGTGCTTCTCGGGCTCGAGGCCGAACAGCCAACGTGGCGTGCCCTTGTAGGCGAGGTGCTTGCTCTTGTCCAACTCGATGGCGTGGAGCGGATACACGTTGGACGAGTTCCAGTAGAGGAACCATCGCTCGGTGTCCGGATCGTGGAAGATCTGCGCGTCCCATGGCCCGGGCTGCACGGAG
>DATFOL010000134.1:0-4740 GCA_035265545.1 Gemmatimonadaceae bacterium
GGAGCTGAGCACGAGGGCCGCCATCTGGGATGCGGGGATGCTCCGCCGGTTAACCGAGCGAGAGCGCCATGTCACTGTCATCGGTACCGGCGCCGCGTGGACCGGGACGCCCACGGGAATCGCCGCGCTGCTCGTCGAGCGCGGCGAGGATGGCGTGAGTGACGGCCGTCAGTTCTGGGACCTCGGCCGCTTCGACGCGGCAGCCGTCGACGATCGTGGTCAGCCGGTTCGCGCCATGGCGAGCGGTCGGTTCGGCGACGAGACCGTGCTGGACGAGCCGGCCGTCTACGACTCCGCGCCAAGCTACTCGCCGATGTCCGACTCGTTGCAGCGGCTGGCCGCCGTCGAGTTGGTCAGCACGCGCTCCCGGCTCGCGCACGCCTGGTCGCTCCAGAACTTCCGCTTGCTGTTCGGCGATCTGCCGCTGAACCGTCCGGTGATCGTCCAGAAGCGTGACGTGCGCGAGCGGGTGCGCGCGCTCGCGCCGTTCTTCGTTCAGGGCACGGAGATCCTGCCCGTCGTCGCCGACGATTCGCTGTACTGGGCGCTCGAGCTGTACGCGGCCTCGGACGACTATCCGCTCGCGCAGCGATTCCACATCCTCGGCGCGCAGCGGGGCTACTTCCAGCACGCCGCGACAGCGCTGCTGCATGCCGCGAGTGGCCGAGTGCGCCTCGTGCTCGCCTCGGTGCCGGAGCCGGTGACGACGACGTGGGCGACGCGATTTCCGATGCTGTTCGTCCGCCCCACCTCGCTCACCCCGGCGCTCCAGGCGGCGCTTCCTCCGATTCTCGACGGCGCGCAATCGCAGGCGCTTGCCTTCGCCGTGGCGGGCTTCCGGGGCGACAGCCTCGAGGTGCGCCATTTCGCGACCCTCGACGCGGCCGATTCCGCGATCATGCGCGAGCCGCAGCGTGCAGCGATCCCGGGTCTGGGAATCGCCGCGCTGTGGACGCTCCTCGATCCACAGGAACGGGTTCGCGGTATGGTCGCGGCGGTCGGCGGAGCGACGCGCGAGACGGTCTGGATTCCCGTCGCGTCCGACGCCCTGCGCTGGATCGGAACGGTCGACCGACTTCGCCTGGCCGATACGGCGACCGCCGATTCGCCACTCGCTCACGGACCTGTTCGCACGCTCCCACTCGCTGGGAAGCCGGTGTACCTCCAGTCCGCGTATCGGTGGCGAGCGGGTGGCACGCCTTCGTTGGCGCGCGTGAGCGCGGTCGTGGGTGACACGCTGCGCTCCGGCCCGACGCTCCCCGCCGCGCTCGGCCTCGCGCCGTCGGCGCCGGGTAGCCTCGCGGCCCCGCCGGCCGATCTGCGCACGCGTGCCGAGGCGCTCTATCGTGAGATGCGCGACGCGCTCCGCAGTGGAGACTGGGGTGCGTTCGGCCGCGCATTCGACGCGCTCGGCGCGACCCTGCGCGTACCGTCGCGGTGAGCTTGCCTCGCCATCGAGCCCGGTCTAGCTTGCCACGGCTGATCCGATGACGCCGCCGCCCGATGCCCCGACCGCCGTGATCGCTCTGGGCGGCAACGCCCTGGCGCCCGCGGGCGAGCGAAGCACGATCTACGATCAGTTCCGGCATACGCGCGAGAGCCTGGGACCGATCGTCGATCTGGCGCGCAATGGGTGGAACCTCTGCGTGGTGCATGGCAACGGCCCGCAGGTCGGCGACGAGCTGGTGCGGAACGAGGTCGCTCGGGCCGAGGCCAGCCCGCTCCCGCTCGGAGTGCTCGTCGCCGCGACGGCGGGCTGGATCGGCTACATGATCCAACAGTCGATCGAGAACGCGCTGCGGCGCGCCGGCTCGTCGCGCGAGGTCGTCACGCTGATCACGCAGGTGCAGGTGCGAGCGGACGACCCGGCGCTGCTGGAGCCGACGAAGTTCATCGGCCAGCCACTTTCGCAGGCACGGGCCGAGGAGTTGCGACGCGAAGGCCACGTCGTGAAACCGGATGGCCGGGGCAACCTGCGGCGCGTCGTGGGAAGTCCGGTGCCGCAGGCCATCCACGAGCTGAGCGTCATCAAGCGTCTCGTCGAGCGAGGCACGCTGGTCATCGCGTGCGGCGGCGGCGGTGCGCCGATCTATGAAGATCCACTGAAGGGGTGGGAGGGATTGGATGCGGTGATCGACAAGGATCTGGCCGCGGCGGTGCTGGCGCGCGACCTCGGCGCGCGACTGCTGCTGATCCTCACCGACGTCGACGCCGTGTACGCGAACTGGGGCACACCGGAGCAGCGCCCACTGCGCCGGCTCACCGTCGTGGAGGCGGAGGAGATGGACCGCGCCGGCGCGTTCGGCGAAGGCAGCATGGCGCCCAAGGTCCGGGCGGCGATCGATTTCGCCCGCCGCACCGGCGGGCGCGCAGTGATCACGGTTCTCGATCGCGGCCAGGCCGCGGTGCGAGGCGAGGCAGGAACGACCATCACAGCGGAGACGGCGTGAACATTCACGAGTATCAGGCCAAGGACATCCTGCGCGCCGAAGGCGTGCCGATTCCACCAGGCGAGATTGCCACGACGCCGGAGCAGGTCGAAGCGATCGCGAAAAAGATCGGTGGGATGGTGGTGGTGAAGGCCCAGGTGCACACCGGCGGGCGCGGCAAGGCTGGCGGCGTCAAGCTCGCCAAGACGCCAGCCGAGGCCAGAGAGGTAGCAAGCAAGATCCTCGGCATGAAGATCAACGGCCTCACCGTCTATACCGTGCTCGTGACCTCCGCGGCCGACATCGCCAGCGAGGCGTACGTCGGCATCATCCTCGACCGCGCGACCAAGAAGCCGGTGTTCATGGTCAGCCCGGCTGGTGGGATCGACATCGAGGAGGTCGCGGCCAAGACGCCGGAGAAGATTCTCAAGCTCCCGATCGATACACGATATGGGCTGCAGCCCTATCAGGCATCGGAGCTCGGCTTCTTCCTGTTCCCGAATGACGTGACGAAGGTCCGCGCCGCGGCGAAGATCATGGGGCAGCTCTACCAGGCGTTCATGAGAAGCGATGCCTCGCTCGCCGAGATCAATCCGCTGGTCGTCACGCCCGCCGGCGAGGTGCTCGCGCTCGACGCGAAGATCTCGATCGACGACAACGCCCTCGACCGACACGCCGATCTCGCCAAGCTTCGCGACGAGACCGCGGAGGCGCCGAGCGAGGTGGACGCGCGCAACGCGAACCTCACCTTCATCAAGCTCGAGGGCGACGTCGGCTGCGTGGTCAACGGCGCCGGCCTCGCGATGGCCACGATGGATCTGGTGAAGTACTACGGCGGCGAGCCAGCCAACTTCCTCGACATCGGTGGCTCGTCCAATCCGGAGAAGGTGGTGAACGCCCTCCGCATCATCACCGCCGACCCGAGCGTGAAGGTCATCCTGTTCAACATCTTCGGCGGCATCACGCGCACCGACGACGTGGCCAACGGCATCGTGACCGCGACGAAGGCCAACCCGCTCAAGATCCCGATCGTCATTCGCCTCACCGGCACGAACGAAGAGATCGCCATGAAGATCCTGCACGAGAACGGGTTCAGCGCATCGTCCGACATGGACGAGGCGGTCGAGAAGGCGGTCGCGTTGGCGAAGGGAGGCAAGGCCGCATGAGCATCTTCATCGACAACTCGACCACGCTGATCGTGCAGGGGATCACCGGTCGCGACGGCGGGTTCCACACGAAGCAGATGATCGAGTACGGCACGCGCGTCGTCGGCGGCGTGACGCCGGGCAAGGGCGGCCAGAAGTTCGAGAACACGGTGCCCGTCTTCAACACGGTGCACGACGCCGTGAGCGCGACCGGGGCGAACACCTCGGTGATCTACGTGCCCCCGATGTTCGCCGCCGACGCGATCATGGAGGCGGCCGACGCCGGGATCAAGTTCATCGTCGCGATCACCGAAGGCGTTCCCGTACTCGACATGACGCGCGTGTATCCGTTCGTGAAGGAGAAGGGTGCGCGGCTCCTCGGTCCCAACTGTCCGGGCCTCATCACGCCAGGGCAGAGCAAGGTGGGGATCATCCCCGGCCGCATCTGCGCGCCCGGCAACATCGGCGTCGTCAGTCGCTCGGGCACGCTCACCTACGAGGTGGTCTACCAGCTCACGCGCGCCGGCATGGGGCAGAGCACCTGTGTCGGCATCGGCGGCGATCCGATCAACGGCACGAACTTCATCGACTGCCTCGCGGCATTCGAGGCGGATCCGCAGACGAGGGCAGTCGCCATGATGGGCGAGATCGGCGGCACGGACGAGCAGGAAGCCGCGGCGTTCGTGAAGCAGCACATGAAGAAGCCGGTCGTCGGATTCATCGCCGGTCAGACCGCACCGCCCGGGCGTCGCATGGGACACGCGGGCGCGATCATCTCGGGCTCGTCGGGAACAGCGGCGGAGAAGATCGACGCGTTCAAGTCAGCGGGGATGGGCGTCGCCAAGCGCCCCATCGACTTCGTGGAGCTCCTCAAAGCTCGCATGTGAGCTTCGAGGCGCCCGTCCGATGAAGCTGCGCGAGTTCCTCGCTCCCGAGCGGGTGATCATCCCGCTCGAGTCGCGCACGCTCGAGGAGGCGCGCGCCGAGCTCCTGCAGCGCGTGCTCGAGGCGCGCGAGGTGATCGACGCACCCAAGCTGCGGCGTCGCGCCGGCGAGGGCCGCGCGGAGGATTGTGTGGCCATGGGCGATCGCGCCTTCCTGCTGCATTACCGCACGGATGGCGTGGGTCGGCTCCTCGTGGCGCTCGGCGTGGCGCGCACACCGCT
>DATFOL010000135.1:0-4085 GCA_035265545.1 Gemmatimonadaceae bacterium
CTGTCCGTGGTGACTGCCCCGGCGAAGAACGGTGTCGTCACGAAACGGTGGCGCAGCGACGAATCGTTGGGTGTGGGGATCGAGCCGCCCGACGCAGTCGCGGCGGTCAGGTATGAGAGGGTCGGGCGAGCGCGACGCGCATCGGCCCTCTCGTACAGACCCTGGCCACTGAAGTCCGCGTACTCGTCGAAGGAGAGCGGTCCGAGCCCGGGCGGTCCCGACAGCAGAGTCCCGAGCAGCGTGGAGGCGAGCCACCAGTACTCGTACCTGCCGCGAAGCAGCGTCTCGATCAGCGACGGCCGACGGAACCCCGTCAGGGAGACGACGCCTTCGTCGACCGCCCACACGGCGAGCTCGCTCTTCCGTGCGCGACCCTGATGATTCGTCACGCTCACCGCTACGCGTACCGTGTCACCGGGCTGATAGCGCGCGCGGTCCGCGCTGATGCCCACACGCAGCACGCGCGACGAGTCGTTCACCCAGAAGATCGTATTCTCGTGAAAGAAGTACGGAAGGTCCGAAGGTGAAGTCGAGGACGTCGCACTCACGGCGCGCACCGCGACGACGTGGAGCTGCGCCATTCGCGCGCCTCCCTGTGGCACCGGCACGCGCAGCACGTTGAGCCCGCGCTTCAACGTCATCAGCTGCTGCCACGGCGTTCCCCCGTTCCGCACGCTGACCCACGCCCTGAGATCAGCGGGCGCTTCGATGATCGCGTCGAGCGTGTCGCCCGCATTCACCTCCCGGTCATCGAGCTTGAGCGCGAGGACGCTACGGCCCCCGGGCCAGCCCGAGTTGGCACCCATGACGCCCAGGTGCAGGCCGCTTTCCGCGACGCGGCCATGCTCGTCGCGGATCGACGCGATGATCTCGTACCAGCCGTCGACCGTCGGCATGAACGAGGCGCGCACCGCCTGCTCGCCGGACGTCACCGAGTCGCGCCATGTCGTGTCGCGCTTCCATCGTGCGCCCGACCAGGTGATGCGATGAGCGGCGAGCCGAATGACCGTCCCCGCGCGCGGCACGCCGTTTCCGCCGACGGCGAGAAGCTCGATCGAGATCGGCTTGCCGGCGGGCCAGTCCCAACGCTCGGAAGTAGTGCGCATCCCGACGTACGCGTCGGCCGCGCGGATCGACACGTAGGTGTTGGCGGCGATCGCCTGCCGGCTCGCGTCCTCGACGCTCACCGAGATGGACATCAGACCGGGCCGCGTGATCGCACGCGATGGCAGCCGCATCACGAGCGAGCCGTCGGCGCCGAGCTTCATCGGTGCGGGTTGGGCCTCCTGCACCTGCGGGCGCTCTTCGTCGAGCCAGTACGATCGGCCCACCTGATATCCCTTCAGCGAGGGGAAGCTGGGCGCCCAGCCGTACTGGTCGCTGGTGCTCACCGTCGTCTTCACCACCGCGTGCGCCATCGGTGGACCGAACAGGTAGTTCGCGTCGACACGGACCGTGGCGCTGTCCCCCGCGAACACCGGCACGCTCGTGTCCACCGCGGCTCGGACGGCGAACTCCGGTACGCGATACTCCGCGATCGAGACCTGCGTCTGCGCGGCGTCGCGCCAGCCGTAGCGGTCGCGCACCTCGAACGCGGCGCGATACCAGCCGACGCGGGCGGTGCTTGGCAGCTCGAGGCTGTCGCTGTGGGTCCCGAAGTCGCCGAGCCGGCCAGTGCGCGTGACGATCGTCTCGCGCGAGCCTTCCTGCTCGAACGCGAGCGTCCAGCGCACCGAATCGCCGGCCGGAACCGCGTAGCCGGTGCCCGGACGGAAGTTGCGCGCGATCCCCTTCACGTAGACGCGCTCGCCCGGACGATAGATCGCGCGATCGCTGAACACGGCGCCGTGCAGCACTCCGCGCACGGCGCTCGCCACTGGCGCGCTGTCGCTCTCAGCGCCGCCGCGCACATCCCGGTCGTCGAAGACGGGATCGGGCGACAGCGCGAGCAGCACGCGGTCTCCCCCGTGCGTGACCTCGAGGTGCGGCAGGGCGAGCGCCTCCTGCGTGGTCCGGTGGGCGATACCAGTCACGTGCGCCACCCCGAGCGTGTCGGTGGTCGCCGCGCCGAGCGGCCGGCCGCGCAGTCCGAACAGCGCAACGCGCGCACCGCGCACCGGCTCGGCGCTCGCGCGCCGGGTCACCCACACTTCCACCTCGTCGCCATGTCGCGCCGCGTGGGCGACGAGGTCGGAATGCTGCACGACGGCGAACCGCGGCTCCCTGCGGTCGTACCCTTCCGCGACGGTGACGACGCCCGGCAGCACGGTGGCTCCCGTGCGCGGACGGGGCGCCTGAGGCATAGCCTTGATCGGCACCGCTCGCACGAGGAGCAGTGGATCACCACGCCCGCGCTCGGGTACCCACGCCGGCGGGATGTCGAGCACCCGCTCGCGCAGCGAGTCGAACCTGGTAACCACTACGTGCACCACCGAGTCGGCCACCACTCGAGACCAGCCGATCCGGTCGTACGGCCGCGAGCCGTACGTGAGCGCGCGCGACCGGAGCGAGTCGGCGACGCGCCCGATGATGACGCGCACCGAATCGGTGCTGGCGTAGCGCACGCGCAGGAGATACGGCGTGCGTGCCGGCAGAACTACCTGTCCCGTCGCGATCCCCAGTGCGGGCTTCGATTGCCGGCCCACCAGCACCGTGTCGATGGAGCTCGCTAGCCGTTCTCCGTAGCGGCTCACGATCGATGCGTCGATCGCGATCCGCGTCGTCACGCCCGCGTGCAGCCTGTCGTCGAGGATCCAGTCGCGCGCCTCGGAGTTCGATGGCACATGCGCCGGCCGGCCGTCGATGCGGACGTGCTCGACGACCTCGGCGCGTGTCACCAGCTGCGAGAAGCTCACGATGATCGGTCCGGCTTCGCAGCGGCTCCCTACGCAGGAGTCGTTGCCGTCCCAGTCTCTCGTGTGAACGGAGGCGACCACGAACCGCGGGACGATTCGCACCTGGTGCGCCTGCACCGGCGTCGTGCCGATGGCCGGCGTTCGTAGCGCACCGACGCAGCCGCGGGGGACCGCGCTCGTCGCCCTCACCTCGACGACGCGTCGCAGCGAGTCGAGCCGCTGATCACGGTCGTATCCTCCCGCATAGGTCAGCGAGTACGGATCGGCCGCCGTGATGCGTCGCGTGGAGACGACGGTCAGCGGAACCGAGTCGCGACCGCTGCACTGCTCCGTCGTCGGGACGAACCAGAGCCGGTTGGCGAGCGTCGCCGGCGGCACGGCTCCCGACCAGACGATGTAGAGATGCGCTCGCGTATCGACTTCACCGGTCTCCTCGTACGGCGCACCCGCGGGCAGGACGGCGATCACGCGAGGCGATTGGATCCGCACCCGCCACGGCGCGCGGCGAGCGAACGGCCGGCCGGTGGCACGCAGCGTCGGCGCGAGCCGCACCTCATAGCTCGCGCCGTGGGGCCACGCCGCATCGAACTCCGCCACCAGCGTGCTCGGATCGCGCCAGTAGGTACGGTGCGCCCTCGCCGGCGTGATCGTCAGCACCGACTCGGGCTCGATCGACTCGTCCAGCTTCGGCGCGACCGGCCGGTCGAAAGTGATCACCACCGGCGAGACGGGCGGTGCGGCAGAATCGGGCTGGAAGCGCAGCACGCGCACCGAGTCCTGCGCGCCGGCGGCGGTAGCCCAGAGAGCAGCCACGCCGACCATCGCGACGAGCTTCGATATGGAGAATCGGTGACGTCGCATCACCGACTCGGACTATTCCGGCGCGGTGCCCGTCACAGCAGCGTTCGGCACCTACTCGCCCGGCGCGGCGCTCAGCTCGCGGGCGCCTGCAGCAACCCGAGCTTGAGCGCGAGCTTCACGTAGTCGGCGCGGTGCGTCAGGCCGAGCTTGTCGTTGATCCGCTGCTTGTAGGTGTCCACCGTCTTCGGGCTGATCGCCAGCTGCTCGCCGATCTCGGGCGCGGTGTATCCCTCGGCGATCAGCCGCATCACGGCGCGCTCACGATCGGTGAGGCGCTCGAAGCGGGCGCGGTCCGTCGCCTGCTCGTCGCGTCGGCGCGCGCCCTGTGCGAGCACGCGCGCCGCCGTGGGCTGGACGTAGATCTCGCCG
>DATFOL010000136.1:0-16174 GCA_035265545.1 Gemmatimonadaceae bacterium
AAGAGAAGATGCAAGCCCTGGTGCACTATGCGAAGAAGCTGGAACCGGTTCCCGACCGGTTCCTGGCGCTCGATCGCGCCCAGTTCAACGTGCCCGAGTGCCAGACGCGCGTCGATCTCTTCCCCGAGGTGCGCGATGGCAATCTCTACTTCTACACCGACCTGAATCCGCGGCAGTCGCCGACGATCGCCGCCTTCCTCGCGATCCTCTTCTCGGCGATCAACGGCCATCCACCCGAGACGACGCTCGGCATCCCGTCGGACTTCGTGCGGCAGATGATGGAGGGGATCGGCCTCGCCGGTCGGGAGGCGGGCCTCAACGCGATGCTGACGCGCATCAAGCGCCACGCCAAGGCCGCCCAGGCCGCCCTCGCCCACTGAAGCGCACCTCCACACCGCGAACGACATGACTGCGACGCCGCAGAGCTATGCCAACCACCGGCGCGTCTTCCCGCTCTATCACCTGTTCGCCTTGCCGGTGCTCCTCGCGCACGTGGGTGTCACACTCGTCGGCGCCTTCCGGCAGCCCTCGGCGTGGACGGTGTGGATGGTCGTCGTCGCGCTCGGCCTGGTCGCTGCGACCGTCGCGAACCGCGCGTCCACGCTCATCGTTCAGAACCGCGTGATCGGGCTGGAGATGCGCCTGCGGCTCGCGACGGTGCTGCCCGTCGAGCTGTGCCAGCGTATCCCCGAGCTCGACATCAAGCAGCTCGTCGGGCTCCGCTACGCGGGAGACGCCGAGCTTCCCGGGCTCGTGGAGCGCTGCCTGCGCGGAGAGCTGCCGACGGCCGACGCCGTGAAGCGCGCCGTGCAGCATTGGCGCCCAGACTTCGTGCGCGCCTGAGCGCGCGGGCCGCGTCCTACTCACCGAATCGCACGTGATCGAGCGCATCCGCAGCGCCTGGGCCTGGGTGGCGGCGGTGCTCGTCGTGCTCTTCGGCTTCTTCTACGTCGCGGCGGTCTGGCTCGTCACCGCGCCGTTCGATCGCGGCCGCTACCACGCGGGCCGCGCCTTCCGGCAGCTCGCCGTGACCCAGGTCGCGCTCACCCGGCTCTGGCGCTTCGAGACGGAAGGGACTCCACCCGGCGGCGCGCGCCGCCCCTACGTCGTCGTCTCGAATCACGAGTCGTACGCCGACATCTTCCTCATGTCCCACTTTCCGTGGGAGATGAAGTGGCTGTCGAAGCACACCATCTTCAAGATTCCCGTGATGGGGTGGATGATGCGCATGGCGCTCGACGTGCCCGTGCACCGCGGAGAGCGGGAGAGCGCGGTCGCCGCGCTGGCCGAGTGCCGCGACCGACTCGCCCGCCGCGTCAGCGTGATGATCTTCCCGGAAGGCACGCGCTCGCGGACCGATGACCTTCTCCCCTTCAAGGACGGCGCCTTCAAGCTCGCCATCGAGACGGGCGTGCCGATCCTGCCGGTCGCGGTGGCCGGCACGCGCAACTGCATGGCGAAGGGGAGCTTCGCCTTCCGTCCGGCGCACGCGAAGGCGCGCGTGCTCGCGCCGATCTCCACCGAGGGCCTCACTCTCGCCGATCTCGCCGCACTGCGTGATGGCACTCGCGAGACGATTGACGCCGCGCGCCGCGCGCTGCAGCGCGAGCTCGACCTGGAGACGGCATGAGCAACGCGCCGTCGCACCCGGACGCCGAGCACGGCGTGCCGCATGACGAGGATGCGCTCGAGGAGCGTCTCTCCCTCCCACCAGCCGCGCTCGCCGCTGCGCTCGCGAAGGCACCGGGCGACATCGTCGTGCTCGGCGCCGGTGGCAAGATGGGGCCGTCGCTCGCGCGCATGGCCAAGCGCGCGGATCCCGCGCGCCGCGTCATCGCCGTCTCGCGCTGGACGAACCGCGCCGCGGCCAAGGCGTTGGAGGCGCACGGCGTCGAGACGATCGGCGCCGACCTCCTCGCGCCGCGCGAGCTCGCCTCGCTGCCCGATGCGCCGAACGTCGTCTTCATGGCGGGGCAGAAGTTCGGCACGACGGGCAACCCCGCCGGCACCTGGGCGATGAACGCGGCCGTGCCCGCGTTCGTGGCCGAACGCTATGCGGGCGCGCGCACCGTGGTGTTCTCGACGGGCAACGTGTATCCGCTCACTCCGGCAGATCGCGGCGGCTCGCGCGAGAGCGATCCGCCGGCCCCGGTGGGCGAGTACGCGTTCTCCTGTCTCGCGCGCGAGCGGCTCTTCGCCGCCGCTGCCGCGCGCCACCACACGCCGGTCGCGATCGTGCGGCTCAACTACGCGCACGACCTGCGCTACGGCGTGCTCACCGATCTCGCGCTGCGCGTCGCGCGCGGCGAGCCGGTCGACCTCGCGATGGGGTTCGTCAACGTCATCTGGCAAGGCGACGCCAACGCGTTCGCGCTGGCCGCGCTCGCGCACGCCTCTGCACCAGATCCATTGATCGTGAACGTCGCCGGTACCGAGGCGCATCGCGTGGCGGATCTCGCCCGCGCGCTCGGCACGCGGCTCGGCGTGGAGCCGGTCCTCGCGGGCACCGAAGGGCGTGACGCGCTCCTCAGCGACGCCTCGCGCATGCGCACACTGCTCGACGCGCCACTGCTTCCCGTCGAGACGCTGCTGGACTGGGTCGCGGCGTGGGTGCGGGAAGGCGGTCCCCTGCTCGGCAAGCCGACGAACTTCGAGCGGCGCGATGGCCGCTTCTGATCGCGAGGCCGCACTGCGCACGGCGCTTGGCGCGGGCGTCGTGATCCCGGCCCATCCGCTGGCGCTCACCGAGGCACGTACGCTCGACGAGCGCCGTCAGCGCGCGCTCTCGCGCTACTACCTCGACGCTGGCGCGGGCGGACTCGCCATCGGCGTGCACACGACGCAGTTCGCCATCCGCCGTCCCGAGCACGGACTCTATCGTCCCGTGCTCGAGCTCGCGGCGGACACCGTGCGCAGTTGGCGTCACGCCGATCGAGGTCCCGTCGCGCTCGTCGCCGGCGCGATCGGCGGCACCGCGCAGGCGGTGGCCGAAGCCGAGATCGCGGCATCGCTCGGCTACGACCTCGTGCTGCTGAGTCTCGGCGCGCTGCGCGATGCCGCCGACGCGGCGCTCGTCGCGCATTGTCGTGCGGTGGCGGAGGTGCTGCCGCTGTTCGGGTTCTACCTGCAGCCCGCCGTTGGTGGCCGGGTGCTCTCGTACGGCTTCTGGCGCGCGTTCGCCGAGATCGAGCGCGCGTGGGCGATCAAGATCGCGCCGTTCGATCGCTACCGGACGCTCGACGTCGTGCGCGCGGTAGCCGACTCGGGGCGCACTGACCTCGCGCTCTACACCGGTAACGACGACGCGATCGTGCCCGATCTCGTGACGCCCGCCCCCGCTGGCGCGGGCGACACGGTGCGCATCGTGGGCGGACTGCTCGGGCAGTGGGCGATGTGGACGCACACCGCCGTGCGCATGCTCGAGCGCGCGCGCGAGGCGCGACGACTCGGCACGGTCGACACGAACCTCCTCGCCGACGGCGCCGCGCTCACCGACGCGAACGCCGCGATCTTCGACGCCGCCAACGGCTTCGCCGGCTGCATCCCCGGCATCCACGAGGTCCTCCGCCGTCAGGGCCTCCTGCGCGGAACCTGGTGCCTCGATCCGCACGAGACGCTGTCACCGGGCCAGGCGCAGGAGATCGACCGGGTGATGCGCGAGCATCCGGAGCTGACGGATGATCGGTTTGTCGAGGAAGGGCTAGAGAGGTGGATGGGGTGAATGTGAACGGCCACTGAATTACCGAGTACTTCAGTACCCAGTACCGAGACCCAGTCGGCTGACCCCAAGAAGGCGCTTCCGGATCGCGACCCGGACAGTCCGCAAAATACCAACAGCGCGTCCCGACCGAGGGACGCGCCGTGCCTTCAGGGGAGCAGTCGCGAGAGTCTCGGTACTGGGTACCCTGGTACTCGGGTACTTCCGTGGCAGTTACTCCAGAGCCAGCATCCCCTTCGCCCAGCTCTTTCTCGCCGGCCGCTCGAATCCTTCGCGCAGTGAGCCGAGGTCGGTGAGGCTCGTGTCGAACACGACGCTGTTGTCCTTGATCGCCCCCGAGTCGCGCAGCGCCTTGAGCTCGTGGCGCTCGACCGACTGCACCTCACCGTTGAGGTCGCGGTAGAATACGCGGCCGCCGCCGACCATGCGGCAGCCGAGCTGCGGCTCGAGGCTCTGCAGCACGCGGAACAGACCGTCGATCGAGCAGCCCGAGGCGCCCGCCGTGCGCTGATCGACGCCGATCACGAGCAGTCGGCCGAACCTCCACTCGTACGCGGCGGTGAGTGGCTCGCCGTGCGCCTTCCATTCGGCGAGATAGCCCTCGACCGCTTTCATCAGCGTCTCGGTCGCCTCATCGGAGAGCGGCCGATCGGTACCGAACACCCAGGCACGGGCGGAATCGGGCAGGGTCTCGAAAGGAACGAGCGGCATACGGAGGCTCCGTGGTCGGCGGCGGACGTACGCGTGGCGAGCTCGGACGCACGCGCAATGGTCGACGCTTAAGATACTCGCCGTCATCGTCCCGCTTCCAGAGTTCACGCCGTTTCCCCGATGCCGAGCTTCTCCACGATCGCCCTTGCCGCCGGTGCGGGCACCATCGCCCTCGCGCTGGCGACCCGCAGCCGGGCGCTGCAGGCGCTCGACGATGTACTGGAGCGTGGGGCCGGCCGGGCCAGGCTGCGGTCGGGCGTGCTCAGATCCGCGAGTGTCGGCACGCTGCCTGGCGAGCCGTACATGCATCCGACGATCGGCGCGGCATGCGCGGCATTCGTGTTCGCCGCCCATCGAGGGCCGATCATTCCCGTGCTCGCCGCGTTCGCCGCGGCATCGCTCGGCGCCATCGTCGCGCATCACGCGGTGAAGTTCGTGTATCGTCGGCCGAGACCCGCCGGCGCGCTCGCGCGCGGCAAGACGGAGCCTGCGTTTCCGAGCGGGCATACGACCGACGCGACCGCCGTGCTGGTCACCGGAGCGTATCTGTTGCTGCGGCTCGGGCTCGCGTCGCCAAGCGTCGTCGTGCCCACGGCCGTGTTCCTCGCGCTGTGCACGGGCGCGAGCCGCGTACTGCTCGGCTGGCACTGGTCGACGGACGTCCTGGGCGGCTGGATCGCCGGCATCGGCGTCGCCGCCTGTGCGTCGGGGCTCTACGAGGCGCTCGCGCGCACCTCGTAGAGCCCCGACCTCACCACCACAGAGTCGTTACGGCTTCGCGGCCGCCGGCAGCTGCAGCAGCGGCGTCGCGCCGCCCGTCACCTGCGGCATCTGCCCGTTCCACTTCTTCGAGAGCTCGTACTGCACCAGCGTCGGCGTGATGCTCTGGGACAACAACGTGTTCGCACGGGCCTGAGCCTCCGCTTCGGCCGTGATCGCCTTGGCGCGACCCGCCGCCTTGATCGAGTCGCCCTGCGCCTGGAAGGTGTTCTTCTGCAGCTCGTTCTGCGCCGTCAGCGCCTGCTGCTGCATCACGTTCTTCTGATTGATCGCCTCCATCACCGCCTGCGGAGCGCGCAGCTCGTTGATCGTGAACTGCTTCACCTGGAAGCCGTACGGCGAGAGGCGCTGCGAGATCAGGCCACGCGCGCGGTCCGTCGCTTCCGCCTTCTTCGGTCCGATGATGTCCGCCACCGGCTCGGTGCCGAACACTTCCTGGAGCGCCTGCCGAACCGCCTGCTTCACGAAACCGTGCGTGATCTGATCGATGTCGGTGCGGAAGGTGGAGTACAGCTTCGGCGTCTGCGCCGGATCGAGCTCGAACGAGAGCGACACGTCGAGCGAGACGGGCTGCCCCTCGACACTGTTGACGTTGATCTCGTCGTTGCTCCCCGAACCTTCGCTGCTCCCCTTCGTGAGCACGATGGTCTTCAGGAAGACGGGATACTCCTCGATACCAGTCGCGAACGGAATGCGCGTATGCACGCCAGGACCGAGCGGATGCGGATCCACCCCACCGCCGGCGCGGTGAATCACGATCCCGACGTGACCCGGGTCGATGTACGTGAACGTGGACGGCAGCAGGAAGAGCAGCGCCACGAGCACCGTCGCCACGATCACGATGCGCTTGACCTTCTGACGTCCGCCCATGTCCGGCTCGAAACGCATCGCGCCGATCCGGTCCGACATCGTGCTAGCCATTGATGATCTCCTTGTAGCAGTCAGGGCACACCCGCTCTCCACTCGCGAGGCGTACCAGTTGGTCTTCGGTGCGGCGGCCATGGATCGGACACGCCAGCTCGGCCGCGCGCTCGATTCGCTGGCGATTCTGCGTCTGACGGAGTCGGACGCCCGCTGGCGTGAAGTAGATGATGACCCAATAAAGAAGGGCGCCACCCGCCGCGATCAGCGCGACGAAAAGCACCCCTTCCACTATGATGGCACCCATTAATTCGCTCTTCCCTGGCGCGACTCGGCGCGCCGACGTTGTACCAGCACTACGGAGGCGCGGCGCGCGGGGTTTCGCCCGGCGGAGCGCTTCCGTGAACGCTCAGCTGCTCTCCGGCCGGCCGAAGAGCAGTTGTACCATTCCGACGGCGTCCGGCCGCGTGAGCACGTACGCATGGTCACCCACCTCCAGCCGCGTATCGCCCTTCGGCGCGATCAGCTCTCGGCCGCGCACGATCATCGTCACGGCTGCGCCATCCGGGAAGGGGAGCTCCTCGAGACTCATCCCCGCGACGGGCAGCGCCTCGTCGATATAGTACGAGAGCAGCTCCCCGTCGAGCCGATTGAACGACTCCACGGTGAGCACCGCCGCGGGCGGCGGCGGCTCCTGCGACTCGAGCTCGAGCCGGCGCGTCATCCACGACACGGTCATCCCAGGAAGCACCGCGTTCAGCGCGACGATGAAGAACACCACGTCGAAGATGCGCGCCGCCCCTGGTGCGCCGGCGAGCACCGGGAAGGTGGCGAGGACGATCGGCACCGCGCCACGGAGGCCGACCCACCCGATGTAGAGGATGTCGTTGCGCGGGAATCGGAGCGGTGCGAGGCACATTGCCACCATCACCGGCCGCGCCACGAAGGTGAGCGCAAGCCCGACGATCGTGCCTACCCATGCGGCGTCGATGAGCCGCGACGGATACACGAGCAGGCCAAGCATCAGGAACATCGCCACCTGGCCGAGCCACGCCAGCGCATCGTGGATGCGGCGTAGTCCGGTTCCATACGGAAGCCGGCCCGCGCCCAGCGCAACGGCGGCGACGTAGACGCTGAGGAAGCCGCTGCCGCCGATGAGCGTCGGAAGCGAGAAGGCGAACAGCGCCGTCGCCAGCGTCATCACGGAGTAAAGCCCGCTCGCGGGCAATCGCGTGCGCGCGAGCAGCCATCGCGCGCCGCCACCGATCGCCACGCCGCACGCAGCACCGATCACGATCTCGCGCAACACCTCGAACACCACGTGTCCGATGGAGATCGGCTCGCCCCCGAGCAGCTGCTGGGTGAGCAGCGTCATGAGGATCACGGCGACGGGATCGTTCATCCCCGACTCCACCTCGAGCGTGCCACCCACGCGGTGCTTGAGCTGGATGCCGCTGCTCCGCAGCACGGCGAACACCGCCGCCGCATCGGTCGACGACACGACGGCGCCGAGCAGGAAGGACGAGCTCCACGGCAGGCCGAGCAGGTGCGCCACGACGGCGACCCCGCACATCGTGCCCGCGACGCCAACAGTCGCCAGCAGCCCCGCCGGCGCGAGCGCTCGACGCAGCGAGTCGACCGGCGTGTTCAACCCACCGTCGAAGAGGATGAGCGCCAACGCCGCGGAGCCCGCCCGAAACGCGAACCGATAGTCATCGAACTCGATGCCGCCGATCCCCTCGGAGCCGGCGAGCATCCCGATCGCGAGGAAGATCAGCCCCGCCGGCACGCGCAGCCGCTGCGTCGCCTGGCTGAGCAGCGCGCTCGCTGCCAGGAGCAGCGCCACGACGACGAAGAACAGGGCGCTCGCCTGCGGCTCGTTCGGAATGCTCGGCGGCGCGAGCGACGTGCCCTGCAGCATCGACACCTCGCGTCGTGAAGCGGTGATCCGGCGCTCAGCCGGTCAGTGTGCCAGCTCGAACCGCAGCGCCTCTTCCAGCGTCGGATGCTCGAACCGGAATCCCGAGCGAAGCAGGGCCTTCGGCAGCACTCGCTGCCCCGCCAATAGAGTAGCACGCGCCATCTCGCCGTACAGGAGTTCCAGCGCGAACGCAGGCGCGGGTACCAGCGACGGTCGCCCCAGTACGCGACCCAACGTCGTCGCGAACTCCGCGTTCGTGACCGGGTTGGGCGCGACGAAGTTCACCGGTCCGTGCAGTCCGGTAGTCGCGAGCGCGTGCTCCATCGCGCGGAGATGATCGGCGAGCGCGATCCAACTCATCCACTGCCGCCCCGAGCCGAGTGGCCCCCCGACGCCCAATCGAAACGGAGGCAGCATTCGCTCGAGGGCACCGCCGTGAGGGTTGAGCACGATACCGGTGCGCAGCAGCACCACCCGGACGCCCGCGTCCTTGGCTGCACCGGTGGCGGCTTCCCACTCTCGCGCGACACCGGCGAGATAGTCGGTACCCGGTGCGCTCTCCTCGCTCACGGCCTCGTCGCCGCGGTCGCCATAGTAGCCGACCGCGGAGCCGCTCAACAGCACGCTCGGCTTTCGCTCGAGTGCCGTGATCGCCCGCGCCAGCAGCTCGGTGCCCCGCACGCGACTGTCGCGGATCGCCTGCCGCCGCGCGCTCGTCCATCGATGCGCGATCGGCTCACCAGCGAGATGGATCACGGCGGCCGCGCCCTCGAGATCCCGCGGTGCGAGCACGCCACGCATCGGATCCCAGACGATGTCGTCGGGAGAGTCGGATCGAGGCGAGCGCACGAGACGGCGCACGCGTGCGCCGTTCGCTCGCAACCGCTCCACCAGCGCGTGACCGATGAAACCGGACGCGCCGGTGATCGCGACGAAGGTCGAACGGGAGGACGGCTGGTCGGTTGACATGGCTCGGCGGCGGTCGCTAGGCGAACGGCCGAGGCTCGGCCGGTCTGACGCTCACGTGAAGAACGTCACACCGGCAGGGGACGTTCCGCTACAGCTCGCGGCTCGCCAGGATGCGGCGCGCGATCTCCTCCGCCACCGCGATGCTGCGATAGGCGTCGTCTGCGATGCGGCGGCGGATCTCGTGTACGCGCTCGCTGCGCGTCCCATAGCGCGCGGGCTGCAGCGGCCGCGCGCTCAGTCGATCGTCGCGCCGCAGGCCGTCGTCTCCGGATCGTAGGTGCATGGCTCCTCCTGCGTCATGGTATCGGCCGTTGGTGGCTCCGGCTTGAGTCCCGCTGCTTCGACTGCATGTAGTGTCGACGTTCAGGCGCGGACTCGGCGGGCAGAGGCGTTCTGTCGCAGGAGCTGTTGCGAGCCTTTACATCGGCACGTCTCGACTGTATTCCTGGCGTCCCGCCCGTTCCAGTCGCACGCCGCACGCAGGTCCATGGCCACCATCCTGTACGTCGACGATGAGCCGGCGATCGGTCTCATCCTCGAGGACACGCTCGAACGGGCCGGTCATGCCACCGTCGGTGCGCACAGCGTCCCCGAGGCGCTGCAGGCGCTGGCCAAGGGGAACATCGACCTGATCATCTCGGACTATCGCATGCCCGGGCTGACGGGGCTCGAGTTCCTCGAGCTGCTGCAGCAGGAGGGCTACGACGTCCCCCTGATCATGCTCACCGGATATGCCACCATCGAGCATGCGGTCGCCGCGATCAAGGCGGGGGCCGTCGACTACATCACCAAGCCGGTGCGTCCGGAGCAGCTCGAGCTCTCGGTGGCCCAGGCGCTGGAAGTCGTGCGGCTCCGTCGCGAGAACGACGCCCTGCGCCGCGAGGTGATGGAGTTCCGGAACGAGCGCACCATCATCGGCGACAGTCTCCAGATCAGGCGACTGCTTCAGACGGTGACCACGGCCGCGCCGACCCGCGCGACCGTGCTGCTCGAGGGCGAGTCGGGGACGGGCAAGGAGCTGTTCGCCCGAGCGATCCACGACGCGAGCGACCGTCGCGATGGTCCGTTCATCAAGCTCAACTGCGCCGCGCTCCCTGAGGGGCTCGTCGAGAGCGCGCTGTTCGGCCACGAGAAGGGCGCGTTCACTGGTGCGATCAAGCGCGTGCAGGGCGCCTTCGAGCGCGCGCACCAGGGCACCCTGCTGCTCGACGAGATTGGCGAGATGCGGCTGGACCTTCAGGCGAAGCTCCTGCGGGTCCTTCAGGAGCAGGAGTTCGAGCGCGTGGGCGGCTCGAGCCCAATCAAGGTCGACGTACGCATCATCGCGACGACCAACCGCAACCTCGCGGCGTACGCTGCGCAGGGGCACTTCCGCCAGGACCTGTTCTTCCGGCTCAGCGTCCTCCCGATCTCCCTGCCACCGCTCCGCGACCGGCCGGGCGACGTTCCGCTCCTCGCCCACCGCTTCGCGATCCGCATCGCCAACGAGATGGGAAAGGAGATCCGGGGGCTGGCCCCCGAGGCGGTCGAGATGCTCCAGCGCTACGACTGGCCAGGCAACGTGCGCGAGCTCCAGCACGCCGTCGAGCGGGCAGTCATCCTCTCCTCCGACCCGCTCCTCCAACCGGGCGCGTTCGACGGACACCGATTCGGCCTGACGCCACGCGGCACGGGCCCTACCCCTGCCCGATCGAGCGCGATCACCCCGAACGGGCTGACGGGCACCGGGCCACCGGTGGCCGGCGCGCTGGTGCTCTCCTCGCTGGACGTGGCGGAGGCCGAGGCGCGCCTGATCGAGCGCGCTCTCGAGGTCAGCGGGGGGAACCGTACTCGCGCCGCCGAGCTGCTCGGCATCAGCGTGCGGACGCTCCGGAACAAGCTGAACGGTCCCAGTCGAGACAGCGCCACCGTCTGATTTGGCCCCTCCCGGCCATTCTTTCCGCACGGGACTAGGCAGAATCTGCCGGCAGGACGTTTCTGCCGAGCCCGGGCATTTCCCAGCAGTAGGACCCAGGATCGTCGCTGCACTGGTCGCGCGGTTCCGTTAGTCGCTCGGCGACAACGATTTATCGTACTTCTCGCGGGCCAGATCCCTCTCGGAATCCGGCCCGTTTCTCGTCTCCGCGCGGTGGCCCTCGGCCTGCCTTAGACGCCCACGCGAAGCGACCACGGCCGACGACATCGTACCTCCTCCCAACGGCCGCCGGGCCGCTATGCGCTCCTCCCTCCGCCTTCTCCCCTCCTCCGACGTCGGAGCCGACCATGGATTCTCGTTCCCTCTGGGCCGCCACTGCAACCGGGGACAATTCGGCCCGTGACGCCCTCCTTCTGGAGAACCTGAACCTGGTCCACCATGTCGCCCGGCAGCTCTCGCGCAGCCTGGCGGTGGAAGCGGATTTCGACGAGCTGGTAAGCGCCGGCACGATTGGGCTCATGACGGCCGTGAAGAGCTTCGACGCGCGCCGCGGCCTCGCGTTCAGCACCTTCGCGGTCCCGCGGATCCGCGGATCCATCCTCGACGAGCTGCGGCGGCAGGACCACGTGCCCCGCTCGGTGCGCCGGAAGGCGCGGGACATCTCGCGGACCCGCGAGTCCCTGATGCGCCAGTTCGGCCGGATGCCTGAGGATTCGGAGATGGCCGAGCAGATGGGCACCGACGTCCAGACGCTCTGGCGCTGGCAGGCGGAGGTCGAGGGCTCGGTGCACCTGTCGCTCACCTCCACCGCCAGCGACGATGGCAGCACCGTCCCGACGCGCGCGGAGTTCCTGAGCAACGATGAAGAAGCGGCGGACGAGCGCCTCTCCAGGGAGGACGAAGTCGCACTGCTGCGCGAGGCGATCCTGCGCCTCAACGATCAGGAGCGGACCGTGCTCTCGCTCTACTACTTCGAAGAGCTCAAGTCGGCCGACATCGCCGACGTCCTCGGCATCAGCGAGTCCCGCGTGTCGCAGATCCGCTCGAAGGCGCTTGGCCGGCTTCGTACCGACCTCGCGCCGATGCGCGCCTCGGCGTAAGCGCAGTCCGGTCGGTCAACTCGACGGCGATTCGCCACGCGCCTCACGCTCGCGGCGGCGAAGCTCGCGTAGCGAGGGCATCCTGAGCACGAGCTCGTCCTGCTCCCGGGTGAGCTCACCGTTGCACCGTACCGCGAGGGCGACGAGGTCCGTCGATGGCTCCAGGGGAGTGACGACGTGCACCGCGACCGACGCGACCGCTCCCCGCACGCGGAGGGCGGCGTCGCCGCCGCCCTGTGCCGACTCCCGTGTTCGCTTGGCGATGTGCACGAGCATCACCACCGCGCGCACCAGCGCCCAGCGCGGCGCGCGAACGGCGCCGGGCGCCCCCTCGTACGTGACGGCGACTCGCTCGCCGCGCAGCGTCGGATGATGCTCGTGGAGCCGGATCGCGTCGTCGAGCACCGCGCGAAGCTCCAGCGCTTCGGGGTCGGAGCGCCGCTCGGGCAGCAATCCGAACAGCCCGTTGACCTGGTGCAGTTGAGCGATCTCCTGCGGAAGCACGGTCAGCGGATCGCCCTCCTCGTCGCCGAGCCTCGCCAGCTCGACGAAGGCGCTGAGCGCGGCCACGCGGTTGTTGAGCGCGTGAACCAATCCCTGCAGCAGCTCCTCCGAGATGGTGCGCCAGCCGTCGCTGATGGGCCCACCCAAGGGCCGCCCCGCCGAAGTGCCGGACGTCATCGCGCTCGGGTTGCGAAGGCTTCGCGTGTCATGACTTCGCCGCCCAGCCACCGCCGGGAACGAGTACGTACGGGAATAAGCACTCCCATGGTGCCGTCTTCCGGTCGTGGCCCGTCGATCGT
Source organism: Gemmatimonadaceae bacterium (assembly GCA_035265545.1). GTDB lineage: Bacteria > Gemmatimonadota > Gemmatimonadetes > Gemmatimonadales > Gemmatimonadaceae > AG11. The sequence goes on from DATFOL010000136.1 coordinate 12,779, forward strand.
CAATGGAGCGTGCGGGCCGCTCGTACAAGCGTGTGTGTGGATCATGCGACGTGACGGCTGGCGCCGTAAAACTGGACTCGGCAACATTTTACGTGTATGCAGTGGTACGGCTCGGCCGCCAGCATCCCTCCCTATCTCGCCCTGACATGCATACCCCCGCACTCGCGCTCCTGCTCGCTCTCGCCGGCCCTGTCGATACGGTTCGCGTCGCTCCCGACAGCGCGTTGCCCACTATCTCGTCGCGGCTGGAGCTTCCAGTCTCGCTCCAGGTCGACGCGGATACCACTCCCCGTCGGCGGCGCAAGTCGATCGAGGTGAGCGAGTGGTACGAGCGACGACTGCGAATCCATAGGTACGGCGCGTACGCGACGATCCCGCTGTTCGCCTTCCAGGCGGCGGCGGGGAACGAGCTGTACAACAAGGGCGACGGCGCCGCGGGCTGGGCCAAGAACGGACATCGCGTGGGCGCGACCGCTCTCGCAACCGTTTTCGGCGTGAACACCGTCACGGGCCTCTGGAACCTGTGGGACTCCCGCGCGGTGGAGCAGGGGCGAACACGCCGCACGATTCACACGCTGCTCATGCTCGCATCCGACGCCGGCTTCGCGTACGCCGGCATCAAGCTCTCCGAGGATGCGGAACAGAGCGCCGACGCGCGGCGCAGACACCGGAACACGGCATTTGCCTCGATGGGCGTGGCCGTCACGGGCGCCGGCATGATGCTCCTCTGGCGCGACTGACTCGACGATGCTTCTCGCCCAACTCGCCGCAGCCGAAGGCACGAGCGCGCTCGCGCGTCTCGCCGAGCCCTGGAACAACCTGTACAGCGACTCGAAGATCGTTTCAGCGACGGTGGTGTTCCTTCACCTCGTGCCGCTGCTGCTGGCCGGTGGCGCCGCGCTCTCAGCGGATCGCGCCACGCTTCGCGCCTCGCGCGGAAGCGCGGACGACCGCACGCGGCAGCTCGGCGAGCTCGCCCGAGTGCACGCGGTGGTGCTGACGGGTCTCGCACTGTCGTTCGCGAGTGGAGTACTGCTCTTCCTGTCGGACGTCGACGAGTTCCTCGGCTCCCCGTTCTTCTGGGTGAAGCTGGGACTGGTGGGCCTGCTGCTGCTCAATGGGTTCATGATGAACCGCACGGAACGCGCGCTGGCGGGCGGTGGGAGCGAGACCGCGCTGTGGGCTCGACTCCGGACCATCTCGATACTGAGCCTCACCCTCTGGATCGCCACCACGCTCGCTGGCGTGGTGTTGATGACCTATGCATAGACGGAGCATTCAGATGACGGAATCCAAGCCGAGCGCGCCGAACGACGACTGCGCCGGATGCACGCTGCACAATCGACGCGACTTCCTGCTCGACGCATTGCGCGCCGGTGCGGCGGCGCTCGCGGCGATCGGCATGGCACCGGCTGGCGCCGACGCGATGCCGCTGCGCTGGATCAGTGCCATCGCGACGGGCGCCGAGCGGACGTACCCCATTCCCGCCACGGACGGCGTCCAGATCGACAAGGACAACGAGGTGATCCTCGCGCGCACCGGTAACTCGGTGTACGCGTTCGCGCTCGCCTGTCCTCATCAGAACACGGCGCTCAGGTGGGATGGAGGCAACAACCGCTTCCAGTGCCCGAAGCACAAGTCGAAGTACCGCCCGGACGGCACGTTCATCGAAGGACGTGCGACGCGCAGCATGGACCGCTACGCCGTGCGGCTCGTCGGCACCTCCGTCGCCGTCGACGTCGACAAGGTCTATCAGGAAGACAGCGACCTGACGCAGTGGCAGCACGCCGTCGTCACGGTGCCCTGAGCCGAACCGACCACCCTTTCCCCTGCCGAGCATGAGCTGCGAGGATTGTCTGAGCCGTCGTGCGTTCCTGGCCAAGAGCACGCTCGCCGTCGCGGGCGTGGCTGCGCTGACCGCCGGATGTGGTGATGGTCAGATCGGCGGTGCAGGTGCGACGGGCCCGCTGCCGACCGGGCTGACGCTCAAGGTGTCGACCGTGCCCGCGCTGGCGACCGTCGGTACACTGGCGTTCCATCCACAGGATGTGCGCGTGGCGATCAAGCGCATCGGTCCGGCGAGCTTTCTCGCGCTGTCGACGGCGTGCACACACGAGGGCACGCGGATCGACATCGTGAGTAGCGCGCAGTCGTTCGAGTGCCCGAACCACGGATCGCGGTTCGACTCGGACGGCAACGTCACGCGCGGACCGAACGTCGCCGGCACGGCGACGAAGCTTCCGAGCCTCGCGACGAGCTACGACGCGACGACAGACATCCTGACGATCGGCTAGCGCGTCGCTCGCGCGGCCGAACGCGACGCCGGAGGCGCTCCTGCCTCCGGCGTCGTAGCTTTCGCCCATGCTGATCGGCATCGCCGGGATGGTCGGCTCGGGCAAGAGCACACTGACGCGGGCGCTCGCGGCGCGGTTCGGGCTGCAGCACGCCCTCGAGAACGTGGACGAGCACAATCCCTGGCTCGAGCGCTTCTACGCCGGCGGCGTGGAAGCGATGCGCGCGACGGCGCTCAATCTGCAGCTTCACTTCCTCGCCACGCGCTTCGAGAGCATGCGTCGGATGCGAGGCGCCGGCGGCAGCTGGGTGCTCGACCGCACGTGGTACGAGGACGCCGAGATCTTCGCGCGCGGCCACTACGACGAAGGGTTGATGTCGGAGCTCGAGTGGGAGCTCTATCGGCGGCTGTACGTGGAGCTGCTGCACTCGCCCGCGGCGCGCCCTCCGAGACTGCTCGTCTACCTGCACGCGCCGCTCGAGACGATCGTGGAGCGGATCCGCGCGCGGGGCCGCGCGAAGGAGCGGGACACGGCCGACGACTACTGGGCGGCGCTCCATGCGCGCTACGAGCGCTGGATCACGCGGTTCCGCGCCTGTCCCGTGCTCAGCCTCGACGTGCGCGAGTACGATCTCGTCGCCGATCCGGCGGCGATCGAGGCCATCGCCGCGAGGGTACGCGCGCGCCTCGAGCCCGAGCTGCCGCAGACGGAGCTGTTCCCCGGCGCGCTGCGCGCCAGGCCGGAACCGGGTGGCGTGACCGTGTGAGCCGTCGGTCGTGACCCAGCCGGGCACCGAACCCCGCCTTGCGTGTACGACATTCCGACGGCTCCCTCCGCACTCCCCGCCATGCGCTCACTCATTCGATTCCTGCCCGCTCTCTCGGCGCTCGTGCTGCTGGCTGCGTGCCGGGACCGTGCGAGCTCCGACTCCGGCGCGACCGATTCGGCGCTCGTCCGCGATCTCGCCATGGCGCACCGTGAGGCACCACCGCAGAGCGTGTTCAACGATGCGCCCGTCGGCGGCTCGATGAGCGGCACCACGACCCCTGATGCATCCACCCCGCGCCGTGCACCGACGCCGCGACCGTCGCCAAGGCGCGAG
>DATFOL010000137.1:0-5936 GCA_035265545.1 Gemmatimonadaceae bacterium
GCCTGGTGGCAGCGCCGCGTGACGCGCCGATAGATTGCGCGGTCGACGCCGGCCACCGGAGGACGATCCCATACTAGCGCTGCTCCTGCAGGCCGCCGCCACGGCGGACCGCTACGCCGAGTACGTCTCGCCGCTCCAACGCCTCTGGAAGTACGTCGCGCTCGGCGTCACGAGCATCGTCCTCGAGGAGGCGAACCCGATCTTCGGCGGGATCGCGGCGCGGAACGGTCGGCTCGGGCTCACCGGGGTGATCCTGGCCGTCGCGGTCGGCACGTGGATCGCGTCCATCGCGCTGTACTTCGTCGGTCGATGGCGCATCGACTGGGTTCGCGCGCGCTGGCCCGACAAGCAGGGCCTGCTCGACGCCGCGCTCGCCATCGTGAAGCGCAATCCGTGGCGCACCTCGCTGGTCGTGCGATTCGCCTACGGGCTGCGCATCCCCGTCCCGATCGCCTGCGGCGCTGCGCCCGTCTCGCTGCCGGTCTACGTGATCGCCAGCGGGATCAGCTGCTGGGTGTGGAGTGCGCTCTTCGTCTTCCTCGGCTGGAAGGCCGGCGGCGCGGCCCTCGCCCTCCTCGGCTTCACCACCCGCTACGACGTTCGCCTCGGCTTCCTCGCGATCGTCCTGATCGCGACGCTGTTCTTCATGCGGCGCCGCCGTCGCATCGCGCACCGCACCGCCGACATCCTGACCCATCACGAAGTCAAAGTCCTGGAGTCGTCGGAGATGCCGGTGCCGAGACGATCGAAGAAGGAGAGGAAAGTGGAGGAGTGAACTACCGAACCAGTACCGAGTACTTCGGTACCCGGTACCCGGACTCTCGCGACTGCTCCCACGAATGCACGGCGCGTCTCTTCCTCGGGACGCGCTGTTTGCTTTTAGGACTGTCCGGGTCGTGCTCCCGAGGTGCATTCAGGGGGCGTCCCACGCGTACTGGGTACCGCGTACTCGAGTACGCGGTACTCGCAGTGGCCGTTCACCGCCATCTGAACACTCGCAAGGCCACGACGAACGCCACCCCTCCCCACACCGCCACGATCAGCAGCGGCGCGCTTACCGCTCCCCACCCCATCCCCTGCAGCATCGTCCCGCGCAGCGCGTTGATCGTCGCGGTCAGCGGCAGCGCCTGGATGAACGGCTGCGCCGCCGCCGGGAAGTTGGTCGACGAGAAGAACACTCCCGACAGAACCCACATCGGCATCATCACGAGGTTCATCAGCCCCGAGACCCCTTCCGTCGTCTTCGCGCGCGAGGCGATGAGCAGCCCGACACCGCCGAACGCGAGCGCTGACACGACGGACACCACGAGCAGCTGCAGGAGCGAGCCGCGCACCGGCACGCCGAACAGCAGCACCGCGCTGCCGAGAATAACGACGACCTCGATGAGCAGGAAGACGAAGCGCGAGAAGAGGAACGACGCCAGATAGTGCGCGCGCCGCATCGGTGTGGACACCAACCGCTTGAGCAGGTTGCGGCGCCGCGCCTCGACGATGGCGAAGCCCAGTCCCCAGATCCCTCCGGCCATGATGTTCATGCCGAGCAGCCCCGGGATCACGAAGTCGATGTAGCGCGATCCCTTCTCGCGCACCTTCTGCTCGGAGGCCGACACCGGATCGCGCCGTCCCGCTGCACGCTGCACCGCGTCGTCCACCAGGAAACGCGCGGTGCGCCCCTCGGGACGCGTGTCGTCGAACGAGTACTCCACGTTGCTCGCGCCGCGCGCCGTGGCGACGAGCGCGAGCTCGCCCGTGCGAAGGGCGCGCTGCGCCTCGTCCGCATCGAGCACGCGCACCTTCAACCCGCCGGCGCGCCCCAGGCGTGTGGCTACCGAGTCGGCTTCGGGAGTGCCGCGCACTACGCCCACCGTCAGCACGTCGGCCGGCTTGTTCCGGAACGCGATCCCGAGGCCGATCGCCAGCACGACGGGGAAGAAGAACGTCCAGAACACTGCCTCCGGCTCGCGCACGAACTCGCGAAATCGCACGAGCGTGAGCTGCGCCAGCGACTGCGCCGCCCACGGCAACCGCGCGCGGCTCACTTCACGCATCGCGCAGCTGCCTTCCGGTGAGTGACACGAACACGTCCTCCAGCGTCGCCGAATGCGTCACCAGCTCGTCGAGCGGCAGGCTGCGGTCGGCGAGCGCGCCGAGGATGGCGGGAACGGCGCGCGCCAGCTCCACTGCCTCGAGCGACCAGCGCCCCTGGTGCACCCGCGCGGCCTTCACGCCGTCGAGCCGCTCGAGCGTGGCGGCGTCCAGCGCGCCGTTCACGTCGCCCGCCACGGTGAACTCCACCACGTGCTCCGCGCCGAGTCCCGAGATGAGCTCGCGCGGAGTGCCGAGCGCGATCACACGGCCGTGATCGACGATCGCCACGCGATCGCACAGCCGCTCGGCTTCGTCCATGTAGTGCGTCGTCAGCACGATGCTCCGCCCACTCGCCTTGAGCTCCGTGATCAGATCCCACAGCTGGCGGCGCGACTGCGGATCGAGCCCAGTGGTCGGCTCATCGAGGAACAACAGCTCGGGATCGCCCACCAGCGCGCAGGCGAGCGCGAGTCGCTGCTTCTGGCCGCCGCTCAGCTTCCCGACGCGCGACCGGCGCTTCTCGTCGAGCTGCACGATCGCGATCACCTCGTCCACCTCGCGTCCGTGCGCATAGAAGCTTCGGAACAGCCGCACCGTCTCGTCCACGGTGAGCTTCTCGGCGAGCTGGGTCTCCTGGAGCTGGATGCCGAGCCGCTCGCGCAACGCGCGCTCGTCGTCGGTCCAGCGCTGGCCGAGCACCTCGACGATCCCTTCATCGGGAAGCGTGAGGCCCTCGCAGATCTCGATCGTCGTCGTCTTTCCCGCTCCGTTGGGGCCGAGCAGCCCGAAGCACTCACCGGCGGCGACGGTGAGATCCAGGCCATCGACGGCGACCACGTCGCCGAAGCGCTTGCGCAGTCCCACGACGCGCAGCGCGAGCTGTCCAGCGCCGGTGCTCATGTGGAGCGTGCGGCGGTCGAGATCGTGCGGATCATCGACGGAAGTTACGAGGTGACGTCCCGCGGTGTCAGCGCGGCGACGTCACGCGGCGTTAGCGCGGCGTTCTCCCGCGGTGTGAGTCCTCGCAGCGGTTGGCCGTCGAACCAGTCGCGGCCGTCGGCGAAGCACTCGCGGACACCGTCCTCTCCGGCGGCCAGTCGCTCGCGGAAGAGGCGAAGCTGCTCCTCCATCGCCGCGAGCGCTTCGAGGATCGCCGGCGCGTTGTCGGCCGCGATCCCGGTCCAGAGGTCGGGGTCGCCGCCGGCGAGCCGCGTCATGTCGCGGCCACCGGGGCCGAGCGCCGAGCGAGGCACGTTCGCCTGGCGGAGCGTCAGTGCGAGCGCCGTGGACACCGCCTGCGGGAGGTGGCTGCGCCACGCCATCTGCTCGTCGTGCGCCTCCGCGTCGAGCACCTCCACGCCGGCGCGCAGCGAGCGCCAGAACGATTCGGCGAGCGTCAACGTCTGCGGCGTGGTGCTCGGGCTCGGGCAGAGGAAGACGCGCGCCTCGTCGAACAGCGACGCACGCGATGCCCCCCATCCGGACCGGTGGCTGCCGGTGAGCGGATGCGCCCCGACGTAGCGCGGTCCGAGGCCAGCCGCCTCCGCCGCGGCGACGATGCGCTTCTTGGTGCTCGCCACGTCCATGATCAGCGACGGGCCCGCGAGACGGTCGCCCAGCCGGGTGAGCAGCGCTGCGGTGGCGGCCACGGGCGTGGCCAGCACGACGACGTCCGCGCGTTCCACACCGCGGAGAGTGTCGTCCAGCGGTTCGTGCACCATGCCTTCCGCCACCGCCGCGTCCAGCGAGCTCCGCTCGCGGTCGTAGCCGATCACGTGCACACCGCGCACAGCGAGCGCGCGCGCGAGGGACCCTCCCATCAACCCCAGCCCGACGACGCTGACGCGCCCGACGCGCATCACTCCGTCTCTTCCTGTGCGCGCCGCGAGAGTCCGACGATGTGCCAGAAGATCTGGCGCACGGGCTCGATCGGCAGCCCGTGCTCGCGGGCGGCCGCGACCGCACGACGGATCACCTGCGCTTCGCGCTGCGGGTCGAGGATCGGGAGCCCCGCCGCCTGTTTCAGCACCCGCGTCCGCTGGCCGAGGGCGACACGCTCGGCCAGGAGGGAGATGAGCTTGAGATCGATCTCCTCGATCTGCGACCGGCACCCGGCGAGCTCCACGAGCGGCTCGCCGATGCCGGAATCGATTGGGTCCGCCACGGCGATCACGCGCCCCGTCCGCCCGCGACGGCGGGCACCTCGAACGTCTTGCCCGCCGCCGCCGCGAAGGCGCCGATGCGGTCCATCAACGTGCTGAACGCACTGGGGTTGAGCGACTGGTCGCCGTCCGACAGGGCCGACTCCGGATCCGGGTGCACCTCGATGATCAAGCCGTCCGCGCCCGCCGCGACCGCGGCGAAGGCGAGCGGGGCCACCAGCTCGGAGTCCCCGCCCGCATGGCTGGGATCGACGATCACGGGCAGGTGCGTCTCGCGCTTCAGCACGGGGATCGCCGACACGTCGAGCGTGTTGCGGGTCGCGCGCTCGTAGGTGCGGATGCCGCGCTCGCAGAGCACCACCTGGTGGTTGCCGTGCGCCATGATGTACTCGGCCGACATCAGCAGCTCGGTGATCGTCGCCGAGAGGCCGCGCTTCAGCAGCACAGGCCGCTGGACCCGCCCCAGCTCGGACAGGAGGGCGAAGTTCTGCATGTTACGGGCGCCCACCTGCATCATGTCGGCGTGCTCCGCCACGATGTCCACGTCCCTGGTGTCGAGCACTTCGGTCACCACGGGGAGCCCCGTCTCGGCGCGGACCTCGGCCAGCAGCTCCAGAGCCTGCTTGCCCAACCCCTGGAAGCTGTACGGCGAGGAGCGGGGCTTGAACGCACCGCCGCGGAGGATGGTCGCGCCCGCCGCCTGCACCGCGTAGGCCGTCTCGTGCAGCATCGTCCGATTCTCGACCGAGCAGGGGCCGGCGATGACGGTCAGCACGTCGCTCCCAATGGTCGCGTTGGCGCCGACGCGGACGAGCGTGCTGTTCGCCGAGAACTCCTTTGAGGCGAGCTTGTAGGGCTTGAGCACCGGCATCACGTTCTCGACGCCGGCAAGCGAGCGGAGGGGAACTTCGGCCAGCTTGGCCTCGTCACCGATGCACCCGATGATCGTGCGGCGCTCGCCTCGGGAGAGGTGGGTGTGCAGCCCGGCGGCCTCTACCCGCTCCCGGATGTGGTCGAGCTCTTCGTCGGTGATGTCTACGCGGGTGATGATGATCATTGGAGAGGCCTGGGTGGGATGGGGCGCCGTCCTGGTCGACGGCAACAAAAAAGGCCAGTGGAGTTTTCCACAGGCCGTCTGGTGTCGTGTGCGGTGAGCTTCAGCTCTCGTTACTCGCGCGTACGTCTCCAGTCACGGCCCGCCAGGGGAAAGCCGTAATAAAAGAAGCCGTAGAAGTAGGAGCGTCGCGCGATGTGGGTCACGCGTGCAGGATAGGGCCGGAGCGCGCGGTCCGTCAAGTACGAATCCAGCGACGCCCGCCAGCCGGCCAGGCGATCCACGGAATCAGGCGTCTGAAAATGAAGAAGACCTCAGGGGATTCCCCTGAGGTCTCTTCGCTTTGCTCGGACGGGTTACGACCGGTGGAACTGGTTCGTAGCGTCGCCCGCGAGCTGCGGGCCGCCGCCGAGCGTGAGCTCACGGAGCGATCCGAAGCGCTGAACCACTGGCTTCTCGTACTTCATGATCCTACCTCCCCCGATGCAAGTAAAAACTTGGGTATTCACCCAAGCTTCGTGCGACGGCCTGCTGGGCCGCCACCGACCGAATTGCCATTCCTGTGCCCCGATTATTCGTCCTGGCAACCCTCTTGAGGGCCTCTAGAGGCACTCAACCTCGCTCGGTGTACG
>DATFOL010000138.1:0-3805 GCA_035265545.1 Gemmatimonadaceae bacterium
CGAAGAACGCCGAGCCGAGGAGACCCGACTCCTCCGCCGTGACGAAGACGAAGAGCAGTGAGCGCCGTGGACGCGGCTGCTGGGTCGTGGCGGCGCGTGCGATGGCCAGCACCGTCGCGACGCCGGATGCGTTGTCGTTCGCGCCATTGTAGATCGAGTCCCCGTTCACCGGGGTGCCGATACCGAGGTGGTCCCAGTGCGCCGACAGCGCGACGTATTCGCGATTGAGCTGTGGGTCGCGACCGCGTACTACGCCGACCACGTTCTCCGACGTGACGCGCTTGATCGTGCTGTTCACGGCGAGATCCATCGTGATGCCGGTCGGCACCGGTCTGAAATCGCGCGACTCGGCCTGCCGGCGCAGCGCCGCGAAGTCGAGACCGGCCTGTCGCAGCAGCGACGTGGCGGCGGTGTCCGTGATCCAGCCGCGCACGCCGAGTGGCGGAGGCAGCTTGGGATCGCGGGTGAGCAGTCGATGCTCCGTCGAGTTCGACCCCACCACCACCTGCCAACCGTATCCCGCTTGATCGGTCCGGTGCACGATCAACATTCCGGCCGCGCCACGCCGCTCCGCCTCCTCGAACTTGTACGTCCAGCGGCCGTAGTAGGTCATGGCCTTGCCGCCGAACAGCGTCGGCTCGGCGGCGGGCGCGGGCGGATCGTTCACCAGGACGAGCAGCACCTTGCCCTTGAGATCGACGCCCTTGAAGTCGTCCCATTTGTACTCGGGAGCGGTCGCGCCATAGCCGACGAACACCAGCTCGCCGCGCGCGCTCCCCTCCGGAGCCGCGCTGCCGCCCCAGATCACGACGTCCTCCGGCTGGCGCAGCGTCGCCGTCGCCTTGCCGCTCGCGGCCGCGCGGATCGTCGCCGGCTGGGTAGCCATCACGTCGATCGGGACGGGCTGGAAGTACGAGCCATTCACCCCGGGCTCGATGCCAGCGGCGCGTAGTTGCGCGGCGATGTACTCCGCCGTCAATCGACCGCCACGAGTTCCGGGGGCGCGGCCCTCGAGCAGGTCCGAGCTGAGGAACCGGAGATGGCCGTCGATCTCGGCCGCGGAGATGCGTGTGCGCGACTGCGCGCTCAGCGCGGCCGGCGACAGAAGCAGCAACGTCGCGACGACGCGACGGATGGCACGCGGCATAGTCAGGAAGTTGTGGAGGGAACGGCCCGAAGTTCGCAGCGGGCGGGCGTCGAAGACTAGATCAGGCACCCACGGGGCGCCACCATCGAGCGCGCGCCGCCGGCTCCCCGGCGCGTCCAACCCAGCACCAGGAACCAACATCATGCACGCACGCTCTCGTCTCGCATTCAATGTCGCACTCGTCGCCGGGCTCGTCGCCGGCTCGGCGCAGTCAGCCCAGGCGCAGCAGGCGCTCGCGTCGCGCACGCCCAAGGCGGACGTCGCTGCCCCCACGCCTCGGGCCGCCGGTCCGACCATGGATGCCGCGGCGGTCGGAGTACGCCAGCCGGTCTCGAAGGAGGCTCGGACGGCCAACACCATGATGCAGCGGCGGAAGGGCTATGGGCAGCCGATCGCGCTGATGGTGGTGGGTGGTGCCGCGCTCCTCACCGGACTGATCATCGGCGACGACGCCGGCACCGTCATCGCGGTGGGTGGTGCGGTCGTCGGACTCTACGGGTTGTACCAGTACCTCCAGTAGAGCTCGGTCGTCTGATGGTGGGGGGCGGGCACCCTTCCGTGCCCGCCCTTCGCGTATGCGGGATTGACGTCGGCGAGGCCGCCGGGGTCCGATCCAGGCGGGCACGGCATTTGACCTTTCCGTATCCATGCTGCACGCATCGCTCACCATCCACCCGACGGAAGAGTCCGTGAGCAGACGCATTGCGCTCGTCCTCGGGGGTGGGGGCCTCAAGGGGTTCGCCCATATCGGGGTTCTCCGGGCGTTGGAAGAGCGCGGGATCGTCCCGGACCTCTACGCCGGCACGAGCATCGGCGCGATGATCGCCGCGGCGTACCTCGGCGGCGCCACGGTCGATCACCTGGCTACGCGCGCCGAGGGGCTCCGGAAGCGTGACCTGTTCCGGCTCAACCACTTCGGGATGCTGCTCGAGCGCATGCGTTCCCCTTCGATTTACCTCGAGGAGCCGCTGCGCGCGCTCTGCGCGGGCGCGATCCCGGATGTGTCCTTCGCCGCGCTGCCGAAGCGATTGCTCGTCAACACGGTGGACATCGGTCGCGGTGCACGGGTGGTGTGGGGGCTTCCGGGGCTCGAAGACGTCTCGGTGCGCGACGCGGTCTACGCGTCGTGTGCGCTCCCGGGATTCTTCCCGCCAGGCCGGGTCGCCGAGCGCACCTGCATCGACGGCGGCGTGGTGGACAATCTGCCCGTCTCGGTCGCCGCTCAGTTCGCCGACCTGGTCATCGCTGTCGACGTCGGAAGCTCGGATCAGTCGCGACCCGATGCGGAGTCGTCGGGGTTCGCCGGCATCTACATGCGCGCCGCCACCATGATGATGCACGCGCTGCAGCAGTTCCCCCTCGAGCGCTGGCGTGGTCCACCGATGGTGCTCATCCGTCCGCGCGTCGACGATGCAGCCTGGCTCAGCTTCACGGACACCGCGGCGAACATTGCCGAGGGATACCGCTCCGCATCGCGAGCGCTCGAGCGGTTCGAGTCGTATTGGGGCCATTCGAACTGTGTCTTCCCGCGGCGTCGAGTGCAGATCGACGTCGCGCGTGACCTCTGCACCGGCTGCGGCACCTGCGTCTCGCTAGCCCCCGCGGTGATGGCGATGGACGCCTCGGGCAAGGCCTACGCGCGGAGCCATATCGTGGAGTGGTCGCCCGCCGAAGGGGGCTTCGTGCACGAGTGTCCCACAGGCGCGATCTCCGCGGTGAACGTCGACCGCCGATCGACCAGCGTCGACGTGCACACGCTGCGGGATCCGACTCCGAGTGGCGGCAGCGGCGCGAGCGTGGGGAACGGCGCGAACGGCGCGAACGGCGCAGGCGCACCGAACGGTGCGAGTGTGCCCAACGGCGACGTGGACCCGGAGAGTTCAGCGGCGTAATGGGTGGGGAGTGGGGAGTTTCACGGCCTCGGGAGTCGTATGCTTCCGAGGCCGTCGTCGTTGCCGTCACTCCCTACCCCACCCCCCACTCCCCACCTGTTATCTGCCCCTCTCCCCAATCAGCGTCACGTAGCTCGCCGCCGGCAGGGTGAAGCGCGCCGATCCGCCGCGCACGACTGCTCGCGGACCTTCTTCCATCGTCTGGCGCGCGTTCGTCGTCCATACCCGAAGCGACGTCACTCGGCGCGGCAGCCCCGTCACGCTCGCGGGCCGGGTCGCCCCCATGTTGACGACGTGCAGCGCGTACGTCCCGCGCCGCTCGCTGCCGAGCGCGGCGCAGCTCACCGTGCCGCCGCAGGTGACCGGCAGGTGCGACAGACCCGCCGGTGTCGACGCGAGCTGCTTCAGGTTCCAGAACCGCTGCGTCGGCCGGAGCGCGGTGCTGTCGCCGAACAGGCCACCACCGGCGAGGAGCGAGTAGTCGGCGGTGAGCTGCCACTGCAGGATCGACTTCGGCTCCGACAGCGCGAGCATCCGGACGTACAGCTCGATCTCTGGCAGCGCGAAGTCCGGCTCCTCGAAGATCGCCGGATAGCGCCACGCCCCGGCGTCGGTGCTGCCCTCACCGACGAGCAGCGGCACGCCGACACGATTCGCCGCGTCGTTCCAGAACGTGAGCAGCGAATCGCTCCAGCCGCGCCACGAGTGGTAGGACACCGCGCCGATGAACGGCCAGCTCGTGGAATCGTTCAGCGCGGGCTGGATG
>DATFOL010000139.1:0-5527 GCA_035265545.1 Gemmatimonadaceae bacterium
AGAGGGACCGAGCTCCATCCCTACCTTGATGGTCGGCACATTGCGGGACATGTAGAGCGCGCGCCGCATGAACATCAGCCCTTCGAACTTTCCATCGTAGTTCTGCGGCGTCCAGCTTCCGCCACCGGACTGCGGCACCGAGAGGGGCGAGTCGTCGACGACGTAGGTCGGCGGACGGCCGTTCTGCACCGCGGTCGCGTAGACGATGGGCTTGAACGTCGATCCCGGTTGCCGCAACGCCTGGGTGGCGCGATTGAACTTGGAGTCGTCGAAGTCGCGACCGCCGACGAGCGCGCGTACGGCGCCCGTGCGCGGGTCCATCGCGACGAAGGCGCCCTGCAGATACGGCGAATTGGGCGACGTCCGCTCTCCAGTGCGCTCGGAGGCGCTCGCCATGTGCGCCTCGTACGAGCGATGCGGGAACGCGCCGAAGCGTCCCGACTCGATCGCGCGGAGCTGGTTCTCGAGGGCGCGCTCGGCGGCGGACTGCAGGTCGACGTCGAGCGTGGTGTAGACCCTGAGCCCCTGCTCGTAGAGTCGCTGCCCGAACTGCTGCTCGAGCTGCTGGCGGATCCACTCGACGTAGTAGGGCGCGATGTCGCCTGCTTCGACGCGACGCGCGAGCTGGAGGGGGTACGCCTTGGCGAGGCTGGCGTCGGCGTCGCTCACGGCGCCCTCCGCGCGCATCACCTCGATCACGGTGTTGCGACGCTGGATCGCACGGTCAGGGGAGCGACGCGGGTTGTACCGCTCGGGCGCCTTGGGGAGTCCCGCGAGCGTCGCCGCCTCGGCGAGGTTCAGGTCGCGCGCCGACTTGCCGAAATAGCGCTGCGCCGCGGTCTCCACGCCGTATGCGCCGTTGCCGAGCGCGATCTGATTGAGGTACAGCTCGAGGATCCGGTCCTTGGAGTACTTCTGCTCGATCGCCCGAGCGACCTTGATCTCCTTCAACTTGCGTACGGGCGACTTCTCGCGCGTGAGCCGCTCGGGGAAGATGTTCCGCGCGAGCTGCATCGTGATCGTGGAGAATCCCTCGGCGAAGCTGCGCTGCTTGATGTCGGTCCAGAGGGCACCGGGGACGCGCAGCCAGTCGACGCCGGAGTGCCGATAGAACCGTTTGTCCTCCGTCATGATGAAGGCATTGCGCACCAGCGGCGGGATCTGATCGATCTTGAGGAGCGTGCGTCGCTCCAGCCCCAGCTCGGTGATGAACCGTCCGTCCGCGGCGTACAGCTTCGAGGTCTGTCGCGGCTGGTACTGCTCGAGCACCTCGGCCGACGGACAGCCCCCCGACCGGCATACGAGTGCCCAGCTCGCGAAGCCCAGCCCGACGACGAACGACGTCAGGAACAGGGCGCCCACCGCGAGCCCGCGGGTGAGCTGCGGATGCCGTTGTCGAAACTTCTTGGAGAACGGGAGGTCCATCGCGCGCGGAAGGGTGAGGCGTCGGTCCAGGCGCGGACGCGCGCCGGACGTCACATGGAAGGTTAACGCCCGCATCGGGAGACCGCACCGATACGGCGGCGCTTCGTCGCCTGCCAATCGGACACCCGAGCGCCTACTTTTGTGCCATGCAAACGACAGGAGTGCTCGACGAGCTTCAGTGGCGCGGGCTCGTGTACCAGCATACCGATGGGGTTCCCGCCGCATTGGGCGGGGAGCCCGTCTCGGCGTACATCGGCTTCGATCCGACCGGCAGCAGTCTGCACGTCGGCACGCTCGTGCCGATCATGGTGCTCGTGCACCTGCAGCGGTTCGGCCATCGTCCGGTAGCGCTCGTCGGCGGCGGCACCGGGATGATCGGCGACCCGAGCGGCAAGTCGGCGGAACGACAGCTCCTCACGAGCGAGCAGGTCGCGGTGAACGCGGCCGGCATCCGCGCGCAGCTCGAGCGCTTCCTCGATTTCGACGGAGCGAGCGCGGCGCGCATGCGCGACAACGCGGCCTGGCTGACTCCGCTCCATCTCGTGGACTTCCTCCGTGACGTCGGCAAGCACTTCACGGTGAACTACATGCTGCAGAAGGACTCCGTGCGCTCTCGCATGGATGCGGGCATCTCGTTCACCGAGTTCACGTACATGCTGCTCCAGGCGTACGACTTCCTCGAGCTGCACCGCCGCGAGGGGGTCACGCTGCAGCTCGGGGGGAGCGATCAGTGGGGGAACATCACCGCCGGCATCGAGCTGATCCGGCGCGTGGAGGGTGGCGAGGCGCACGCGTTGACGATGCCACTCGTGACGAGCTCCTCCGGCACCAAGTTCGGCAAGACCGAGGCGGGCGCCGTCTGGCTCGACGAGGACCGCACGTCGCCGTACGCGTTCTATCAGTTCTGGCTCGGCACCGAAGACGCGGACGTGGGCCGATACCTGCGGTTCTTCACGCTGCTCTCACGCGAGGAGATCGAATCGCTCGACGCGGAGACGGCAGCGGCGCCGGAGCGCCGCGCGGCACAGCAGGCCCTCGCGCGTGACGTGACGCGCCGTGTGCACGGCGAGGCGGCGCTCGCGGCGGCCGAGCAGGTGTCGACGTTCTTCTTCGGATCTCTCGAAGCCGGAGAGCTGAGTGAGACCGCGTTGGGTATCCTGCGCGCCGAAGCGCCGTTCTCCGAAGTGTCGCGCGAAGCATTGGCCAGCGAGACCGATTCCGCGCGGTTCGACGCGCTGAAGGTGCTCGTGGCCTCGGGACTGGCGGCGTCGAACGGCGCAGCGAAGCGTCTGCTCGAGCAGGGCGGCGTGTCCATCAACAAGCGGAAGCTGGCGGCCGCCGACCGTCACGTGCCGGCGAGCGAGGTGCTGCTCCGAGGCGGGCACCTCGTTGTGGGCAAGGGAAAGCGCGACTACGCGCTGCTTCGCGTGAGGGACTGAGCCGGCTGCTCCCAGCCGGCTTCGTGCCATTCCAGCCAGCTGTCGAGCTGCGCGACGTTGAACAGCAGGTTGCTCGCGTCGGTCTCGCCGCGCACGTGTCGCTCCAGCTCGCGCTTCACCGCGGCCTGATCGAACCAGCCGCTGCGCATGGCGGCTCCGCCGTCCACGATGTCGCGAAGCCCCGCCGCGAGCGGTCCGGCAAACCATCGCTTGGACGACGTGGGGAACCCGAACTTCTGCCGTCGCAATCGCACCGAATCGGGAATGCGGCCCGCCATGGCCTCGCGCAGCACGCGCTTGTTCCAGCCGTCGGACATCTTCCAGCGGGCGGGCAGCTTGAGCGCGTGCTCGACGAGCCGGTGATCGAGGAAGGGCACGCGCGACTCGACGCTGTGCGCCATCGAGTTGCGGTCCTCGACCCGCAGGTAGTGCGGGAGCGGTGTCTGCCGGATCGCGCGCTCGAGCGCCACCGATAGCGTCTGACCCGCGGGAAGCTCGAGCGCCGGCAACGCGAGCGCGCGAAACTCCGGCTGCAGGAACGCGCGTCCCCGCCCCTCGAGCAACCGCCGGCCAGCGGAGACGTTCCGGTACCCTGCCATGCTCGACATGAGATGCGCCCGCACCATGCCCGCACTGCGCATCAGCACGTCGCGCTCGCTCCGCCCGCTCGACGCAGCCACCACCTTCGCCTGCGCGAGCAGCGTCGGCAGCCGGCCACGCAGCGCCTCGGTGACGAGCATGTGGTCGAACAGATAGTGGTACCCGCCGATGGTCTCGTCCGCGCCCTGCCCTGAGAGCACGACGCGGATGCCATTGGCGGCGGCCAGGCGATAGAGCTCGAACCCCATCAGCACGCTCGGCGAGTGCACGGGCTCGTCGTGGAACCACATCGCCTCGCGGAGCCGCGTCCAGAACGAGTCCGCCTCCACCGCAGCGACGCGGTGCATCGTCGCGCCGATCTGCGAGATCGTGTCCTGCAGCTGCTCCGACTCGTCGAAGTCCTCCGAGATGTAACAGAAGGCGTGGAGCGCCTGGCCCGTGCGCGCCGTGTCGGCGAGCTGCGCCATCGTGCAGGCGATCGACACGGAGTCCACGCCCCCCGAGAGCATGACGCCAACGGGGACGTCGGACCGCATGTGAAGCTGCATCGCGTCGTCGAACAGCTCGAGGAAGCGCGGCACGACGTCGTCACCGGCCGGCTCCTCCGCATGTGGCGGCGTCCAGTAGCGCTCGTCGGTGCGCGTACCGTCGAAACGGAGCGTGCACGAGTGACCCGGCAGGATCTGCTGCACCCCTTCG
Organism: Gemmatimonadaceae bacterium; assembly: GCA_035265545.1. Taxonomy (GTDB): domain Bacteria; phylum Gemmatimonadota; class Gemmatimonadetes; order Gemmatimonadales; family Gemmatimonadaceae; genus AG11. The sequence continues at coordinate 4,164 of DATFOL010000139.1, forward strand.
AGGTACGTGTCCGCGTCGTCGGGCACCTCCTCGGTGCGGCCGAACGAGAGGAACTGCGCGAACCGCGCCGTGTTCAGCTCACCACCCCACAGTCCCGAGCGGCGAATGGCCTTGAGCTCGGAGGCGAAGAGCACGCCGCGCGGGTGGCTCACGACGTACAGCGGCTTGATGCCGATCCGGTCGCGCGCGACGAACATCGTCGAGGTGCGGCGGTCGATGATGCAGAACGCATACATGCCGACGAGCCGGTCGACGCAGCGTCGGCCCCACTGCGCGTAGGCGGCGAGGAGCACCTCGGTGTCGCCGGACGACACGAAGCGGTGGCCAAGCGCCAGGAGCTCGGTGCGCAGCTCGAGGTAGTTGTAGATCTCCCCGTTGAAGACCATCGAGAGCGTGCCGTCCCTCGACGTCATCGGCTGATGGCCGGCCTGGGACAGGTCGAGGATCGACAGCCGGCGGAAACCGAGCGCGGCGCGCCCGTCGATCAGGATGCCGTGATCATCCGGACCGCGATGCGCGATCGTGTCGATGAGCGACGCCATCCACGCCTCGGTCGGCGAAGACTCGTTGCTCAATGCGAGAAATCCGACGAATCCGCACATGGGTCAGCCGTGCGACGCGCGACGCATGAACCTGCTCTCGAGTTGCTGGAGTTCGACGATCAACCGCTCCGCCTGCCGGGCGCGGGAGAAGCGGCCGTCCCATCCGACTGGCCGCGCAGACTCTCCGGCGCGGAAGTGCTGAACGCAGCGCTCGACTGCCCGCTCGGTGCCGGCTTCGTCATCGATATCTAGCACGATCGCGTCCGAGTTGGCCAGCATGTCCGCGGTGGCGGACTCGGCGCCCACCAGGGCGAGGAGCCACACTGGAAACGCTACGTACTCGAACACCTTCGCGGGAACTTGGGTCCGCGTCTCGCCCTGAAAGGCGACGGCCATGGAAGACTGGCGGAGGAGCTGACGCGCCTCCTCGCGCGTTCCAGCCGAACGCTCCTCGAGCATCCCTTCGAGACCTGCCTCGGCGGCGATCTCGGTGAGCGAGCGGCCGGCGACGCGCGCCTGCGGACCCATGAACACGACATGGAGATCGCGCATGCTCATTCCGAGTCGTTCCCGAACGCGTCCGACCGCGCGCAGGAACGGGCGCGGGTCGCGGTCGAGATAGAGCGAGCCACAGTGGGCGATCTGGAAGATCTTCGGCGTCGGGCGCGACTCCGCACTCTCGGGCTCGACGTCGCTGCCATTGGGCATGCAGCGAATGCGGTCGCGCAGCGCGGGGAACCGCTCCGTGAGCGCGCGTTCGGCCGCCGCGGTGTTGGTGATGATCAGCGCCGCGCGCTCGAGCGTCTCCGCTTCGTAGTGCTG
>DATFOL010000140.1:0-2066 GCA_035265545.1 Gemmatimonadaceae bacterium
CGCGAGCTGATGCGTGTCAGTCAGGTGTCGACGTCGTTCACGACCGAGCGTCGGAGGTCGAAGATGGCCTGCGGCAGCTTGAGAGACCGCGAGATGGCAATGTCCTCGATCGCATCGAGCAGCACCCGCTTGAGCCGGCGACCGTCGCTCGTGAGCGGAAGTGTCTCGAACGTGCGCTCGAGGCCGTTCGGGCCCGCGATGTAATCCTCGAGTGTCTGGCAGAACTGTCCGCGAGCAGTCGTTGGGTCGCCGTCATCGGCCAGGGGAGCATCGAACGCCGCACCACGCGCGGTGCGATGCGATTCTCGTTCGACCAGCGCGACGTGGGCGGTGGATGGGGAAGTTTCCCGCAACGTTCGGGAATCGGTTTCGAGTACCTCGGAGAGCCGTGCGCAGAGCGAACTGGTCAGCTCCGACTTTCCGGTCATGACGCGCCAGAGTTGCTGACGCGAGGTTCCAGCCCGCTGGGCGAGGATGCGTTTGCTCATGCGGCGCTCGAGACGGAGCAGCTCGATGCGCTTGCCGAGTGCCGTGAGCTCGGGCACGCCGGCTGAGCTGAGTTCTTCGTCGTCGAGTTCGGTTGACATACGTTGCGGAGAAATGTAATATCCGATACCGAATATCGCCCGAAAGCATGTTACATCTGTAGCGGATTGTCGGTGATCGTGTGACGAAAGTCAAGCAAAGGAGGAGCGGTTCGAGTCGGGCGACCGCCGGGCGCCGCAAAGGCACCAAGGCCCGGAGCAAGACGCAGTCAGGCAAAAGAAAGAAGCGAGCGGCCGGAAAACCCAAGCGTCCGGTCGTCCAAGAGACCCCGCGCAGCGTACGCGTTCGTATGCTCGATCCGCAGGCAAAATGCGGCTCGGGAACGTCGGTGGAACGATTGTTTCGAGTCGACGAGAAGATGAAAGGCGCCGTGGTCACTCACCTCGTGTTCTTCGATCGACACGGCCTGTACTGCGAGCACGGACGAGCCTGCCCGGCCGTCGATGATGTGCGCCGGGCGCACCGGAACCTGGATTGGACGAGATAAGGTGGGATGAGAGCATGATTGCGAGACATGATGCACACACCGAGAAGGCCGACATCTGGTCGCGCCTGGCCGAACCGCTGCCTAACGGCGTCGTCTACTGGCGGCAGGACGGAAAACCCATCTCGCGCGATGGGAAATACTTCGCGCGGTTCGTGGCGTACATCGAGGCGAATACGGCGCGCGAACGGCTCGACGCCGTCGTGCCGGGCGAGTGGGACCTGACACTGGAACTGCTGCCGCCGTTGCCGGGCTTGGATGACGGGGGCGACGGCGTTGCGTGTTCCTTCAAGGCGCGCTTGCAGATCCTTGGCGTGATCCGCGAAGACGTCGGGACGGGGCGCGACTACAAGGCCGCCGCGACCGACGCGTTCAAGCGCGCGGCCGTTCGGTTCGGCATTGCGCACGAGCTGTATGCCTACGAGCAGAACTGGGTGCAGCTGGACGGAGATGCGCGGAACGCGAAGCCGATCGAGGATCCCGGCGTCGTGTACGCGCGTCGTTTTGGGCCCGCAAACGGCGCGACGCTTCCGGATAACGGCGCGGCCTCGAGCCACGACAACGCCGCATCAGACGCGGCGCCGACTCCAGCGCCCGCGCGCTCTGGTTCCGCCAAGCGCGTGAGGCAGACGGCGGCCGCGACCGCGGCGGAGCCGGTAGACATTCCGGTGGAAACGTCGTCGGAGGGCGCGGGACTTCCCTCTTGCCCCAAGTGCGGCGGACGGGTGTGGGACAACCGTCTCTCGAAGCGAAACCCGAAGGCCCCGGACTACAAGTGCCGCGATCGGTCGTGCGACGGCGTCATCTGGCCGCCTCGTGCTCCCGGCGCCGCCGCGAGCGGTCGCGGCGCTCCGGATGGCGCATCGTCGGCGTCGGCGGACCAACTAGATTCGTCACCACTCGGGCTGTCGATGGACGACATTCCGTTCTGACCGTTCGACGACTTCGGTCATCGGTCTCACCAACCAATTCGGGGCGCCGCGAGGCGCCCCGTTTTCGTCTCGCACCGCGCCGCCGCCACGGGTCGTCGCGCGCG
>DATFOL010000141.1:0-4362 GCA_035265545.1 Gemmatimonadaceae bacterium
TACCAGTGCGCGGATCTTTGAGAGGCTTGAACTGCAAGCGTGACGCGCCGATCCCGATTGTCGCGCCGTAGCGCAACAGGCGTTCGCGGTCGGTCGACACCAGGTGCGCCATCGGCCGGCCCTTCCAGACGTGCCGATGCAGCCAGAGGCCGCCGTCCATGGCGTGGATCATTCCTTCGCGCCGAGATCGGAACTCTCGGTACGGCGGCAGTGTCTCGTTGGCGATCGCGTGCGCTCCTGTGACCTCGGATCAGCGCCGAGCCGCGGTGCATCGATCGTGCTTCAGCGTCGAGCGATCACTGACAGGCCGGCACGCCCTCGATCTGGGCGGGCGCTGGGGGAGTCGCCATGCCGTAGTACACGATGCACCGCAAAGGATACGACAGCGGATGCGTCGCCGTGGCCACCCACTCGCCCACTGCCGGTGCGGAGATCGTCAACTCCACGCCGGGGGAGGGGCGAAACCTGAGCATCGCCGTGTCGGTCGAGTAAGCGGCCTTTTCGAAGAAGTAGGCCTCCTGCGCTACGGTGAGATTTCGCAGGTCACTACGAAGCGCGGCAGCGTTCGCACGCCCCTTCGTATTCTGGAACTTCGGGATCGCGATCGCGGCGAGGATGCCGATGATCACGACCACGATCAGAAGCTCGATAAGGGTGAAGCCGGTCCGGGTACGCGGCATCGGAAGGTCCTGAACGAACAGGGGAGGGCGGCAGGGGTGCCGCAGAGATGGTGCAGCCTAGGGAGGGAACAGCGAGAGGCTGCGCGCCATCAAGGCAAGGCAAGGGCAATGCCTGCCGAGCCCTGCAATGGCAACCGCTTATACCACAACGGCTTATGTATATTGACGGCTCGGCACGATCGTGATGTCGTCCGGCTCGATTTGCCCGAACCACCGCACTCTGCAATGGCAAAATCCCAGGGCCGCTCTGGGTCGCCACTCAGCCGAGCTTCGTTTCGAGCCAGTTTTTGCCGATGCCCGCGTCCACGACGAGGGGCACCGAGAGCGTCGCGGCGCTCTCCATCTCGGTGCGCACCAGCTGGGTCACGACCTCCAGCTCGGGTCCTGGCACCTCGAACACGAGCTCGTCGTGCACCTGCAACAACATCCGAGCACTCAATCGCTCCTCGCGCAGGCGCTCGTGGATGCGGATCATGGCGATCTTGATCAGGTCTGCCGCCGAGCCCTGGATGGGGGAGTTCGCCGCTGTACGCTCGCCGAATGCGCGGATGCTGAAGTTGCGGTCGCGCAGTTCGGGGACATAGCGCCGCCGCTTGAAGATCGTCTCCACGTAGCCGTGCTCGCGCGCATAGTCCACCATGGAGTCCAGATAATGGCGCACCCGCTGAAAGCGCTCGAAGTACCGCTCAATGAACTCCTTCGCCTCCGCATGCGAGATCTTCAGCTGCCGTGAGAGCGCGTGTGGCCCCTGCCCGTAGATGGTCGCGAAGTTGATCGTCTTGGCGCGGCCACGCATCTCCGACGTTACCTGCTCGAGCGGCACGTCGAAGATCAGCGCCGCCGTCTGGCGATGGATGTCGCCCCCCGACTGAAACGCGTGCACGAACGCGGGATCGCCGGAGAGGTGCGCGAGCAGGCGCAGCTCGATCTGTGAGTAATCGGCGGCAACGAACAGCCATCCCTTCCGCGGGATGAACCCGCGCCGAATGTCGCGCCCGAGTTGCCGCCGGATCGGAATGTTCTGAAGGTTCGGCTCGGTGGACGAGAGCCGTCCCGTCGCCGCAACAGTCTGATTGAACGACGTGTGCACTCGCCCCGTGTGCGGGTTCACGGCCAATGGGAGTGCATCGATGTACGTACTTTCGAGCTTGGAGAGCTCGCGATACTCCATCAGCAGGACTGGCAGCTCGTGCCCCGCTTCCGCGAGCTCTTGGAGCACGCTCGCGTCGGTCGACGGACCGGTCGACGTCTTCTTCAGGATGGGCAGCTTGAGCCGTTCGAACAACACCTCGCGCAGCTGCGGATTGGAGTTGATGTTGAACTCTCCGCCGGCCGACACGTAGATCTCCTGTTCGACGCGTTGCCGCTCGCGCGCGAAGCGCTCCTTGAGCGAGGCGAACCAGGGAATGTCGATCTCCACACCAGCCCACTCGAGATCCGCGAGTACTCCCACGAGCGGTACCTCGACGTCCCGAAAGAGCTCGTAGATCTGCTGCGCTTCCAGCTGTGGTCGAAAGCGCTGCTCGAGTTGCCACGTCACGTCGGCATCCTCGCACGAATAGTCTCGTGCACAGGCGATGGGCACGACGTCGTACGGAAGCTGCTGCTTCCCCTTGCCGCACAAGTCTTCGTAGCTCGTCATCGTGTGGTCGAGGAACTCGAGCGCGAGCAGGTCGAGTCCGTGCGAGCGCCGCCCCGGGTCGAGCACGTAGCTCGCGAGCATCGTGTCCGACACCAGCCCACTCAACGTGATGCCGGCGCGGCGCAGCACGAGCAGATCGTACTTCGCGTTCTGCGCGACCTTGGGCACCGCCGGGTCTTCCAGCAACGCACGGAGGGGCGCCATCGACGGATCGTCCAGTGCGGGCAGATTCTTCACCGGAGGCACCCCTGCGGCGAGTGCACGCGCGGCGATGCTCGACGGCTCGGCACTCTTCGCCGACTTTGCGCGCTTGGCGCGCGGCTGCTTCGATTTGGCCTCGTTCGCCTCGTCCGCGTCGCTGCCTGGATCTTGGTCGCTCTCTCCGTCGTCGCCGAGCAGCAGGTCGCCCTGCGCCGGCTGGTGAATGCGATGCCGGAGCGGAAGGTAGAACGCCTCGCCCGGGCCGACCGCGATCGCGATCGCCACGAGGATCGAGCGCAGTGGATCGACCTTTTGCGGGCTGTCGGGCTCGATCACCGTTTCGGTGTCCACGGCGATGTACGGCGCCTTGCGCGCGCGCGCGATCATGCGCTCGAGCGCGGGAATCGTGTCCACGGTGACGTAGTGCGTGGCAGGGCGCGTGACCTCGGCAGTCGGCTCGGGTGCACCGAGCGGCACGGCGGCGGCGATCGCGGCGGCGGAGTCGCCGAGCGACCGCGCGAGCGTGTGAAACTCGAGCTCCACGAAGAGCTGCCGCAGTCGCGAAGTGTCGGGCTCGCGGACTCGCATCTCCTCAAGCTGCAGTGTGACGGGTAAATCTTCGCGAATTGTCACTAATTCCTTCGACAGTCGCGCCAGATCGCTCTGCTCGAGCAGCGCCTCGCGCGGCCGCTTCTTCGTCAACGTCGGCGCTGCGGCAAGGATGGCTTCGAGGTCGCCAAACTCCTGCACGAGATCGCGCGCCGTCTTGTCGCCGACCCCCTTGACGCCCGGCACGTTGTCCGACGAGTCGCCGACCAGCGCGAGGTAGTCCGTCACATAGCGCGGCTCGACACCCAGCCGCTCGGCGCCATTCTCCACGGAGACCCACTGTTCCTCGACGCTCGCCGGTCCGCCGCGTCCCGGGTTGAGCAGCCAGACCCCGGGTCGGACCAGTTGTTGAAAGTCCTTGTCCCCGGACACGATGACGACGTTGGCGCCTTGCTCCGTCCCCTGACGGGCGAGTGTGCCGATGACGTCGTCCGCCTCGTAGCCGCGCAGCGAGAGGATCGGGATGCGATACGCCTCCAGGAGCTGACAGATGCGCTCCATCCCCGTGTCGAAGTCGGACTGGAGCTCGTCGGTCAGCTTCTCGCGCGTCGCCTTGTAAGCCGGGTACCGCTCGTGCCGGAAGCTCAGTCCCGAATCGTGGACCCAACCCAGGTACTCGGGCCGGTGATTGACGAGCAGGCGCTGCAGGAAGTTGACGATCCCCCACGCAGCCGAGGTGTTCTCGCCGCGCGCAGTGGTGAGCGGTCGCGAGATGAGCGCGAAGAACGCCCGATAGATCAGGGCGTAGCCGTCGATCAGGAAGACTCGCGGCGCCTCGGGCGGGGTCACCACGGGCGCGGTCGAGAAGGTCGGATCAGTCACAGAGCGTCGGGGCAGAAGGCGGCCGCGAGGCGTGCACTCTCGCGCACCAACAAACTACCCTCGGAGCCGCGCCGCATGGACCGTGCGCACGTGGCCGCCGACGGGTCCACAAACAGCACCGCCTGCCACGAGGGCAGGCGGGTGCAGGACCTTGGTACCGCGGAAGGCTAGACGCGCTGCACGTTGGCGGCGTGGAGTCCCTTCGCGCCCGTCTGGATCTCGAACTCCACCTCCTGACCCTCGGCGAGCGTCTTGAAGCCGTCCATCGCGATCGCGGAGAAGTGCACGAAAACGTCCTCGCCCCCCTCCTGCTCGATGAACCCGTACCCCTTCGCGTCATTGAACCACTTCACTTTCCCTCTGGCCATTGCGCGCTGCCTCCAACGGAGTGAATCGATCCTGCGCTTC
>DATFOL010000142.1:0-7218 GCA_035265545.1 Gemmatimonadaceae bacterium
CGGCCCGCCCTCTGCAATTTGTTCGTCGGTGAGTCGTCAAGACGTTGAACTTGCTGCTCACCGAATGGTACTATAGGGCACCCCTCACGAGCCGGAGGCTTCTGCACCTATGCCCACCCCGTTCCTGAGCTCCGAAGAGTATGACGAGCGCGCCCATCAGCTATACAACGAAGGGCAGTACGACGAAGCGCTGACCGTTCTGCGGGAAGGGCTCGCGCTCTATCCGACCTCGGTGGAGCTGCACATTGGCGTGGGGTACGCTCGGCTCGCCCGCGAGGAGTTCGCGTGGGCCCGCCGCAGTTTCGAGGAAGCGCTCGTGCTCGAGCCGGAGCACGAGGACGCGCTCGCCGGCCTCGGCGAGACGCTGCTCAAGTTCGGGCTCGAAGAGGCGGCGCTGCGATGCTTCCGCCGCACCCTGGAGCTCGGGTATGCCGACGACCTGGACCTGATGCTCCAGATCGGTCGCGCTCTCTTCCGCGAGGCATCGCTGCGTGACCGGCGCGAGCTGTTCGCCGTGGCGCAGGAGTTCTTCGAGGTGGCGGTCCAGCAGGCGCCCGACAGCGCCGAAGCGATCGCCTGCGTTGGCTACGCGCAGCACCGGCTCGGCGAGGACGACGCCGCGATCGCTTCGCTCCGGAAGTCGCTCCAGGTGGACAACGAGCACGCCGAGGCGCGCATCTACCTGGCGAACATCCTGTACGATCGAGGCGACTACGAGGCTTCCCTCTACCATTTCGAGCGTACGTCCACGGAAGATCACTGGGACGAGCTCGGGATCTGGCGGCTGATCGAGCTGAAGCGCGCGGCGTACAAGCTCGAGGAGCACGACGACGACCTCAAGCCGTGGGAGGAGCGCCTCACGGAGCTCGGTGGTGAGCTCGACGACATCGACGAGCTGTTCATCGAGGTGGACGGCGCGGTCGCCGCCGAAAGCGGCGAAGTTGAAGTGGCGCGCGGCCAGCTCGAGCTGTTCGGCACGCTGCTCTCCTCGCTGGCTGACTCGAAGGCCGAGGACGACGTCTCATCCGCGGAGATCGACCTCGGTGTGCACTCGATCCTCACGCGCGAGGGACATCGGCTCACCGGCTCGTGGGAGGAGATCGTGCGCTCGATGCGCGACGCGGATCAGGACGCGGGACTGGACGGCACGTTGCGCGAGTACATGTCGCGGATGGCAAGGCGCACCTATCGCGAGACGGGGGTGCGCGTTCCCAGTCACGACGCCGAGCTGTTCGTTCGCGGCAGCGCGGACGCGGGGATACTGCGCATCGTGCGATGACCGCCGGCTCCCAGCGGGCCGCGCTCGACGCGATCCATTCGGCGCGACCGATCATCGCGCGGCTGAGCATGTCGCGCGACAGTGAGGACCTCGCGGCCGATCTGATCGAGGCGTGGACCGCGACCGAGACGGGGTTGCGGTCGCTGATCGGCGGCTCGGCGCTCACTGGTCAGATGCTCATCCGCGAGCTGCGCCAGCGACACTTCCTGTCGCTCGAGCAGGCGAACGCGCTGGCGGAATTTCACGCCGCACGCGAGCGCGCGGCCCGCGTGGACTACAAGCCGACCGAGGGCGACGTCAACGCATCCCGCGACGCGTTCCTCAAGCTCGAGGCGGGGCTCATGGGTGAGACCGGGGCAGCGGCGACCGCTGCCCCGTCTGCGACCACGACCACTCGGAGCTCGAGCGCCCCCGTCGCCGCTCCGATCGCCGCGGCGTCTGCCCCGCCCGTCAGCGCCGCGCGCGGGCGGGGGGCTTACACACCGGAGGGCCCGCTGGACCCGAACGCGCGCGAGCGGTTCGAGGGCACGCCGGTGGCCGTGCCGGCGGAGCGTCGCCGGCCGCGTTGGCTCGCGCCCCTGCTCGGGCTCGTCGCGTTGCTCGTCGTCGGAGGGATCATCTGGTTCGCGCTCATGGGACGGAGCGGCGGCGCCTACGCGAACGGGGTGCTCGCCTACCGAGAGGGACGCCGCGAAGCGGCCGCTGGCGAGTTCATGAAGGCGGCGAAGGACAACCCGAACGATCCGATGCCGCACGTCTACCTCGCCCGGATGGCGCGCGAGGCGGGAAACCTCAACACGGCCAACTCGGAGGCCGTGACAGCGGTGCGGCTCGGTCCGACGAACGGCATCGCGCTGCGCGAGCTCGCGTCGGTGAGCTTCGCCCAGCAGAACTTCGACGCGGCGCGGCGGTTCTACGCGCGTGCCGTGGAGGCCGATCCCAACGACAAGCTCTCGGTCGGCTTTCTCGGCTGCTCGCTCATCCGGTTGGGGCGCATCGACGAGGGGAACCGGTTCCTGCAGCGCGCCGGACCGGGCGCGTGGAGCAGCTGTGCGCCGCCGCCGGGATCCGCGGCGCAGCCGGGGGCACCCGGAATGCAGCCAGGGATGCAGAACGTGCCCCCCGCTGGCTCGCTCCCACCCGCGGCCGGCACTCAGAATCCTCGCTGATCCGCGTTCCCGGATCGCGGTCTCGGCGTCCGCGCCGGCTCACACTCCATCGCGCGCGCAGGCATCGTGATCGCGTTCGACCACGTCGGGAAGCGTTACCGCAGCCTGCTCGGGCGCGAGGTCCGTGCGCTCGATGACTTCACGATCGAGCTGCATGCGGGCGAGGTGTTCGGCGTCGCCGGTCCGAACGGCGCGGGCAAGAGCACGCTGATCTCGCTCCTGCTCGGCTATCTCGGCCCCACCGAAGGGACCATCCGCATCGCAGGGCTCGATCCGCGGCGCTACGTCGAAGCGCACGGGATCTCGTATCTCTCCGAGCTCGTGAGCATTCAGCCGGTGTGGCGGACCGTCGAAGCGCTCAAGCGCTACGCGTTGCTCGCCGGCGTGCCGGCTCGCTCGCGCGACGCACGCGTCGAGCAGGTGATCGAGTGGATGGGACTGGGCGAGCACCGGGCGAAGCGGGTCAAGCAGCTCTCGAAGGGCAACCTCCAGCGGCTCGGACTCGCCCAGGCACTGCTGTGCGAGGAGCGCGTGATAGTGCTCGACGAGCCGACGCACGGGCTCGATCCGGTGTGGACCCAGCGCTTCCGCGACGTCGTGACCGCGCTTCGGCGCGAGGATCGGGTAATCCTCATCGCCTCGCACAACCTCGACGAGCTCGCGCGGCTCGCCGACCGCGTCGGGATCATGGACCACGGGCGCCTGCAGCGCGTGGTCGACGTACGCGCCGGCGTCGAGCAGGGTGGTGAAGACCGCACGCCGTACCGCATCGCGGTTGCCCGCGGCAGCGAGCTGGTGACCGCCGTGTTTCCGGGTGCGCGCGCGATCGGGCCGGGGGAATATCAGCTCGACGGACTCACCCTCGGCGTGGTCAACGCCGGGCTCGCGGCGCTCATCGCACGCGGCGCGCTGGTGACCATGGTGTATCCCGTGCACTCGATGCTCGAGCAGCAGTTTCGGGAAGCAGTCGGCATCGGCGAGGGGACGGAATGAGCCGCGGCCGGGTAGGCGCCTACGCGCTCTGGCAGCTACGCGACTATCTCAAGGATCGCGGCGTGCCGACGCTGATCGTCGCCACGCTCTCCGCATACCTCGGCCTGAGCCCGATTCTCGAGCGGCTGCCGCGACTCGGAGACCGGGTACCCGCCGGCCTTCTGCAGCGCTTCGGCACACCGGAAGCCGTGTACGCAGCTCGGATGGCGGAGTTCAACTTCATGTTCCTCCGCAGTATCCTCGGAACGCTCGTCTTTCTCGGGGCCTTGTTCGCGATGAACGGCATCGTGGCCAACGATCGGAAGCAGGGATTCTTTCGCTTCCTGTTCGCGAAGCCGGTGTCTCCCTCGCGCTACTATGGGCAGGCGTTCCTCGTACACTGGTTCGGCTACATGGTAGTGATGGCCTTCCTCGGCGTGCTGTACGGATTCGTCGTCTGGCCGGTGCTCACGCGGCCGCTGCTCCTCGTGATGACGCTGATGTTCGTCGCATACTCGGGGATCGCCTTCCTGCTCTCGGCGGCCGCGCGATGGGACTGGATGTCGCTGGTTGCGGTGACGATCCTGTCCACGTTCGCCTGGTCGCGCTTCGGCGAGTCCACCCATCCGCTCGCGAAGCTCGTCTATCTCCTGCCGCCGCTCCATCGTTCCGACGAGGTCTATGCCGCCGTCTCCGGTGCGCCGATCCTCGCCGCTGGTCCGCCACCGGCCATCCCATGGCCGATCCTCGGTTGGCTCGCCGGGTACGGAGTCGCCTGCTACCTCGCCGGTCTCGTCGTCCTGCGTCATCGCCGTCTCGCCATCGTCTAACACATCGTCATGACCGTTTCCGACCTCTCCGTTGCCCTCGATCCCGCGACGGTGCGTCGCACGACCCTGCCCAACGGCCTCCGCGTGCTGGTGCGGCGCGACGCGTCGGCGCCCGTCGTGGCGATCGTGACCTACGTCAGCGCCGGCTACTTCGACGAGACGGACGACGTGATCGGCATCGCCCACGTGCTCGAGCACATGTACTTCAAGGGGACGCCGTCGCGCGGCGTCGGGGAGATCGCGCGGCAGACCAAAGCCGTGGGCGGCTACCTGAACGCGGCGACGATCTACGATCACACCAGCTACTACACGGTGCTCCCGTCCTCGAGCTTCGCCGCCGGGCTCGACGTGCAGTTCGATGCGTACGCGAACTCGCTGATCGACGCCGACGAGCTCGCGCGCGAGCTCGAGGTGATCATCCAGGAGGCGAAGCGCAAAGCCGACAACCCGGGCGCCGTGGCGACCGAGACGCTGTTCGAGCTGTTGCACGACCGGCACCGCATCCGCCGCTGGCGCATCGGGCGCGAGCCCGGGCTCCGCGCGCTGACCCGTGACGCGATGCTCCGCTTCTACCGAAATTTCTATCATCCGGGGAACACGGTGCTGGTCGTCGTCGGTGACGTCGACCCGGACGAGGCGATGAGCGAGATCAGCGCCCGGTATGGCGCGCTGTCCGCCGGCACCCCGTCGCGAATCCCCGGACCCACAGAGGAGGGAACCGTCGGATTCCGCCATCGCGAGTGGACCGGCGACATCGGGCAGACGCAGATCGCCTTCGGCTGGCGCACGCCGGCCGCGCTCGACGAGGCCACGCCGGGACTCGACCTGCTCGGCACCATCCTCGGCAGCGGGCGCGCGTCGCGGCTCTACCGGGCGGTGCGCGAACGCAAGCTCGCGTCGTCGGTGTCGGCGTACGACTACACGCCGACCTCGATTGGCGTGTTCGTGATCCATGCGGAATCGCCCGCCGAACGCGCGGCCGAAGCCGCGCGCGCGATCTGGGCGCAGGTCCGAGACGTGCGCGAGAACGGCGTGAGCGAGGGCGAGCTCACGCGAGCCAAGCGCGTGTACGAAGCGCGATGGGTCCGCCGGCTGGAGGACATGGAGGGGCAGGCGAACTATCTCGCCGAGTGGGAGGCGCTCGGCGACTGGACGCTGGGCGACGACTACCTGCGCCGGACGCTCGCGGTGACCACCGACGACATCCAGGCGCTCGCGCGGCGGTTCCTCGATCCCGATCAGGCCGGAGTGATCGTCTATCGCCCCAAGAGCAGCGTCGAGATCGCGAGCGATGCCGCGGCGATGCGCGCCTTCCTCGACGACGCACCGGCGGCACAGGTGGAGCTACCGGTTTCACCGAGTCTCGTGGTGCCCGTGCGGGCGACCGGGCTGCGCGCCGAGCGCGAGGAAGGGGGCGTGGAGGTGTTCCGCACGGCCGCGGGAATCCCCGTGCTCGTGCGCCGCAAGACTGGAGCGCTCGTGCACGCGGGAGTGTACGCGCTCGGTGGAGCGCGCGACGAGCCGACGGCGCACGCCGGCCTCACATCGCTGCTGGTGCGAACCGCGCTCAAGGGAACCGCGCGCCGCACGGCGCTGCAGATCGCCGAAGAGGCGGAGTTGCTCGGTGGCACCGTCACCGGCTCGGCGGGGGTGGAGAGCTTCGGGTGGATGATCAACGTTCCGGCGCGCTACGCTCCGCAGGCGATCGAGCTGCTGGCCGACGTGGTGCAGCATGCGCAGATCCCCGACGAAGCGGTGGAGACCGAGCGGGCGATCGCGCTGGCGGATCTCGTCGCGCTGCGCGACGACATGTATCGCTACCCGGTGCGACTGGCGACGCAGGCGGCATTCGCCGGCCATCCGTACGGCGTGCCATCCACCGGCGACGAGCGCACGCTGCCGTCGATCACGCCGGCGATGCTGCGTGATTGGCATCGGATGCGCATGCTCGAAGCGCCGGCGCTGATCGCGGTCGTGGGCGATGCCGAGCCGGAGGAGCTGGCGGCGCTGGTGGCGGGCGCATTCGGCGAGCTGCGTGGTGGCGAGGTGACCCCGCTCGAGACACCAGGCTGGCCCATGGGCATGGTGCAGCGAGTCGAGCAGCGCGACAAGGCTCAGACGGCCCTCGCGCTGATGTTCGCCGGTCCGTCCCGAACCGACGACGCGCGATTCGCGACCGCGATGATCGCCGGCGTGGCGAGTGGGCTCGGTGGGCGCTTCTTCGACGAGCTGCGCGACAAGCAATCGCTCGGGTACACGATCCACGCGTACGCGAGCGAGCGCGCGCTCGCTGGCGCCTTCGTGAGCTACATCGCGACGTCGCCCGAGAAGGAGGACATCGCGCGCCGCGGGTTGCTGAGCGAGTTCGCGAAGCTGCGCGACGAGCCCGTCACGGCGAGAGAGCTCGAGCAGGCACAGACGTACGCGCTCGGCGTGCACGCGATCCGCCAGCAGAGCGGGGGCGCGGTGCTCGGAGAACTGGTGGATGCATTCCTGTTCGGACGCCTCGGCGAGCTCGGGGAGTTCGAGTCGCAGGTTCGTGGAGTGACCGCGGAGCAGATGCGGGAGGTCGCGCGGACGTACTTTGTCGAGGATCGGCGCGTCGAAGGGATCGTTCGGGGGAGGAGTCACTGAAGTACCGAGTACAACTGACGTACTACGTACCCAGACCCTCGCGATTGCTCCCCGGAATGCACAGCGCGTCCCTCTGTCGGGACGCGCTGTCGTTTTCGAGCCCCGTCCGGGTCGCGCTCCCGAGGTGCCTTCAGGGGGCTTGCGACCGGGTCTCGGTACCGGGTACTGAAGTACCCGGTACTTCAGTGGCAGCGCTACTGCACCCTCACCGTCGGCGCCGTGAGCCGAGCCTCCTTCACTCCCCGCATCGCCGCCATCACCGCGTACGTCGCGCGGCGGAGGTGGCCGTCGGGGGCCCGGAGGCCCGTGATCGTCCCGTAATCGCCGGCCTCGC
>DATFOL010000143.1:0-3047 GCA_035265545.1 Gemmatimonadaceae bacterium
AGCTGGAACTGGTTGCTGCAGGGTGAGCTACCTCGGGATGCTGCCACGCGCCGCGTTGTCATCCCGAGGAGCGAAGCTCCACTGTCATCCCGAGGAGCGAACGCGACGAGGGATCTTGCCTGCGACACCCGTGGCCGGACCACGAGACTCGCAAACAAGATCCCTCGCTGCCGCTCGGGATGACAAAGCCGATACTCGGTGACAACGTCCCGAGGGTTCGCGCGCCTTTACACCCTGCAGCAACCAGTTCCAGCTAACAGTAACCAGCGCTGTTTCTGGGTTGCGTCGAACTATTTGCCTGATTCTCCTGTCTACCTTCAGACAATCTGAAGGAGACCGGTGATGGCTGGCGAAAGCGGGGAGCTCCTCCAGGGCACCCTCGAGATGATGGTCCTCAAGACGCTCTCCCTCGAGCCCATGCACGGCTGGGGGATCGCGCAACGCATCCAGCAGATGTCCCGCGATGTGTTTCTCGTCTCGCAGGGGTCGCTCTACCCCGCGCTCATCCGCATGAAACGCCGCGGCTGGCTCAGCACCTCCTGGCGCGTCACCGCCAACGGGCGTCGTGCGCGCTACTACGAGCTCACCGCCGCCGGCCGCAAGCAGCTCGGCTTCGCGCAGGCGTCGTGGCAGCGCGCCTCCGCCGCCGTCGACTGGGTCATGACCGCCCGCCTCGCGCTCGATGGAGGACACGGAACATGAGCGTTCTCTCGGACCTCATCGAGCGCGTGCGCTCGGTCATCTTCCGCGGCCGTGACGAGCGCGAGCTGGCCGACGAGCTGCGGTTTCACACGGAGATGGATGCCGAGCAGCTGCAGCAGGGCGGCATCGGAGCCAGCGAGGCACACCGGCGCAGTCAGCTCATGCTCGGCGGCGTCGAGCGCGTGAAGGAGGATGTACGCGACGCACGCGGGACGCGGCTCTTCCACGATACGGGACGCGACTTTGGTTTCGCGGCCCGAACGCTGAAGCGTAATCCCGGGTTCGCCGTGGTCGCCATTCTGACGCTCGCCGTCGGCATCGGCGGCACCACGGCCGTGTACAGCGCCGTCGATGCCGTGCTACTTCAGCCGCTCCCGTACCAGCAGCCGGGCCAGCTCGTCCGTCTGTACTACTCCGAGGCACGCCGGAAGGAGGAGCGCGGCTTCGTCACGCCCGTCCACTTCCTCGACTACCGCGAGCGCATGGCGTCGCTGGAGTCGATCGCCGCGCTCGGGACGTACAGCGAGACCGGGGCCGACATCAGCACCGGCGGCGACGTGCGACGCATCCGCCTCCTCGGCGTGAGTGCCGATTACTTCGACGTGGTGCGCGTGCAGCCACGCCTTGGGCGAGCGTTGCAGCGTGACGAGGAGAATGCGGCACCGACGGTGATCATCAGTCATGGACTGTGGCAGGACCGGTTCGGCGGCGATCCAGCCGCCGTCGGAAAGACGCTCACGATGAGCGGGCGGCCGCATACGGTCGCGGGCGTGATGCCTAACGGGTTCGTCGACCCGCTCGTCGGCGCCGTGGACGGTTGGGTGCCGATGGATCTGTCGCCCGGACGCGACGTGAGCAACGCCGACAACCACTACCTGTCCGTCATCGCGCGGCTGCGGCAGGGCGTGACGATCGCGCGGGCGCAGGATGAGCTCGATCGCCTGAGCGTGCGGCTCGGCGAGCAGTACCCGGACGCGCGCCTGGCGCGCGCGCGGCTCGACCCGCTCAAGGAGGACATCGTCGGGTCGTCCAGCAAGTCGCTGCAACTCATGCTTGGAGCCGTTGCGCTCGTGCTCGTGCTCATCTGCGTGAACATGGCGAATCTCCTGCTCGTCCGCGGCTCGGACCGCGCGCGGGAGTTCGCGCTGCGCTCCGCGTTAGGTGCCGAGCGTCGTCGGCTCGTGCGGCAGACGCTGATCGAGAGTCTGACGCTCGCTCTGGCCGGTGACCTCGCCGGCATCATCGTCGCGCGAGTCGCGATGGCAGCCATCGTCGCCATAGGCGCCGGCTCCATTCCGCGGTTGTCGTCGCTCACGCTGGAGCCGCGCTTGCTCGTGTTCTCGCTCGTGGTCGCGTCGCTGAGCGCGCTGGGGTTTGGTCTCGCGCCGGCGTTGCGCGCGGCCAAGACGCAGCCCGGCGACGTCCTGCGCGAGCATAGTCGCTCGGCCACGAGTGGCGGCGTGCAGATGCGGCTCCGGCAGTGGCTCGTGGTGTCGCAGGTGGCGTTGGCGTTCGTGCTGCTCGTCGGCGCCGGATTGTTGATCGCCAGCCTGCGCCACATCCGACAGACCCCGCTCGGTGTGAAGCCGCAGGGCGTGCTGACGTTCGAGCTGCACCTGCCCGACGCGCGTTACGACTCGACGGCGAGGGCCCGCTTCTACGAGGACGTCGCCGAGCGGCTCGGGACGCTGCGTGGCGTGACGGCGGCAGGTGGGATCACGAAGCTCCCAGCGACGGGCGACTACAACATCTGGGGGACGCGCGCGCAGACCGGCCCGCTCGCTGGAACCGATCGCTCGGGGATGGCGGCGCAGCAGCGCGTGATCTCGGGGAAGTACTTCGAGGTCGTCGGCATTCCGCTCATCGATGGGCGATTCTTCGACGAACACGACGACGTCGCGGCGCCGCCCCGCGTCATCGTGAGTCGCAGCGTGGCCGAGCGGTTGTTTCCTGGTGTGCGTGCGGTCGGGCAAACCGTGCGGACCGGCGGGGGCACCAAGGAGATCATCGGCGTCGTGCCGGACGTCGCGCTCGATGCGCAGGGGCACATGGGTCCGCACGTGTATCACGCGCACCGGCAGTTCGCGGCCGACCGCAACTGGGCGTTGTCGCAGGTCGTGCGCACGACCGGATCGGTCGAGGCGCTGCAAGCGGACGCACGTCGAGCAATCGCCCAGCTCGATCCGCAGCTCGTGATGTTCAAGCCGATGGCGCTCGATGAAGCCATTGGCCAGGGCGAGGCACAGCGCGTGTTCACGCTGCGGCTGCTCACCACGTTCGCGGGCGTGGCGCTGGCACTTGCGGCACTCGGGTTGTTCGGCGTGTTGTCGTACAGCGTGCGGCTT
>DATFOL010000144.1:0-2363 GCA_035265545.1 Gemmatimonadaceae bacterium
GGCTTGACGGCGCGCCAGGTGGCGCGCCGTGCCCGCGGTGGTGGCGCCGGTGCGGGCGACGAGCGTCCACGACACGCGGAAGGACCCGGCGAGCTCACCAACCAGCCGCCCGCTGAGTGCCTCGTCCTGCGACGCCGCGCCCACCCCCGCGGCGGCGGAGTCGCCGACGAGCAGGAGCCGCAATCCCGGCCCGACGCCCGTGACACCCTCTCGCGGCCCCGGCGGCTCGGGAAGGCGCGGCGTGGCGCGCCGAACGTAGCGTCCCTGCAACGCGAACACCGGGGCGAGCGAGACCGACGTCATCTGATATCCCATGGTCCCTCCGTCTGCCGACACGTCGTTTGCCGTACGTGACGATCACGCACATACCTCACGCGCGAACGCTGCGCGCGAAGCCCCGACACCTGCGCGCTGCCCCCAGCCCATAGCCACGGCAGAAGCACGCGCGCTCGGTCCAATGCTGGGGATCATGAGGAGCGCGACAGCGCAGTAGAGCGGATGGCGTACCACGGCCGTTCCTTCGACCTGTCGTCCGGGCTCGCCCTCCCCAACCGATCCCTTGATAATCAGGGTAACTATGCTCTCTTCCGAAGCGAAGCCGGGACGCAGGCGTCTTGATCCAGCTCCGTGCGTCACGTCCGCGAGCCGCGCGGTTCGCGGATGTAGCCGAAGTAGAGCGTGACGAGAAACAGGGTGAGGTGTACCTTGGAACGCAGGCCGTTCATGGCCGGCGTCACGACGGCGTCGGTGCCCAAGATCGCACCGCAGGCGGCCGCAATGTCGGGAGTCAGCGCCGCGGCGCTGGCACTGGCGAGCTGTGTGTTCGTCTCGATCGTGAACGCGCAGCCGCTTCGTCTCCAGGGCGCCGAGCGCGGCCGGCTCATCGCGGCCACGCCCAACGACAACCGCATCCGCGCCGGACGCCTGAAGGACGGCGTGCTCACCGTGCGGCTCGAGGCGCGGCAGGCGCTCTGGCATCCGGAGGAGCGAGGCGGCGCCGCGGTGTCGCTGTTCTCGTTCGCCGAGGAGGGCCGCCGCGCGACGATCCCGGGGCCGATGCTGCGCGTACCCGTTGGCACGACGGTGCACGCCACGATGCGGAATGCGCTGCCGGTGCCGATGCGCCTGCGGGGTCTGCAGGAGCGCTCCGGCGCCGCGCTCGACTCGATCGTCCTAACGCCCGGCGAGACGCGTGAGCTGAACTTCCGCGCGAACGTCGCCGGCACGTTCTACTACTGGGGTCGAACGGAGTCCTTCCCCGCGAACTCGGGCCCCGGCTTTCGCCGCGACGCGATGCTGCTCGGCGCGTTCGTCGTGGACTCCGCGGGCGCGACGCCGCGCGCCGACGAGCGCGTCCTCATCCTCTCCGTCTGGTCCGACACCCTGGCGGCGCTCGGCGTGAAGTCGGAACGCGCTGACCGTGTGGCGCGCCGTGAGCTCATTCCGCGCGACCGCTGGCTCGTGCTGGCGATCAACGGCAAGTCGTGGCCGCACACCGAGCGGCTGTCGTACACGGTCGGCGACACGGTGCGCTGGCGGTTGATCAACGGCAGCCGCTACCCGCACCCGATGCACCTGCACGGCTTCTACTTCGGAGTCGACGCGAACGGCGACGCCGCGCGCGACACGGTGCACGCGCCATCTCGTCGGAGAACGGTGGTCACCGAGTGGACGATGCCCGGCACGACGATGGCTACGACATGGGTGCCCGAGCGACCCGGCAACTGGCTGTTCCACTGCCACATCGTCCAGCACGTCAGCGACGCCACGCGACTCGGTCATACTCGACACGACCACACGAGACGCGCGTCGAGCCGCTCGACGAACATGGCCAACCACGCCGAGCAGAAGATGGCGGGAATGGTGACGGGGATTCACGTCGCGCCCGCGCGGCGAACGATGCGCGTACCCGACGCACTGCCACGGCGCCGGCTCCGGCTGTTCGTCACCGAGCGCGCGAAGGTGTACGGCGACTGGCCGGGATTCAGCTACGTGCTCCAGGAAGGGCCGACGCCGCCCGCGCGCGACTCGGTCCGACCGCTCGCGTCGACGATCGCGCTGCGCCAGCACGAACCGACGGAGATCACCGTGTTCAACGTCACGAGCCAGACGACGATGGTTCACTGGCACGGGCTCGAGCTGGAGAGCTTCTTCGACGGCGTCGGCGGTTGGAGCGGATGGGGCACGCGCGTCGCGCCGCCGATCGCGCCGGGCGATTCGTTCGTCGTGCGGCTCACGCCTCCGCGCGCCGGGACGTTCATGTACCACACGCACGCCGACGAGGGGATTCAGCTGCCGTCGGGGCTGTACGGCGCGCTCGTCGTGCATCCCGCCGCGGCGTCGCCGGACACCACGGAGCGACT